>DAOWCR010000001.1 GCA_030639445.1 Dehalococcoidales bacterium | reverse complement strand
TGAATGGAGATAATTATACCTCCAGTGACCTGAATGGTTTTGTACTCTATCAGCACGATAGACTCGGTGACAGTGATAACAGCACAGGCCTGGTCAACTATGTCGCCACGCAAACCACCAAGGGCACCTATACCGTCACTGCGGACGGCACGGTGACCCAGGTAGACGACGGGTACTAATAATCCATAGCGAATACCGGCGGATAGCCATGTGCAAAGCAGGTGCTCAGCTTAAAGCTGGGCGCCTGTCTTTTTTAAGCCTACAGTGGAAAATTAAGGTGACCACCGGCAGTTACCGTGTCTCAATTTGGCCGCCGGCGAGTCCGGTCACTTTAGCCGGGCGGGCGGCCTAGCCGCTGACCTGGTGTTCGGCGAGCATTTCCAGCGCCTGCACCATGGCGGAATGGTCCAGGTCGATGCCGCCTCTGGCGGCAATGGCATTAAATAGCTCCTGGGCGGTGGCGGTGTTCGGCAGGCTGACGCCGAGGCTGCGTGCCGATTGCAGCGCCAGGTTCAGGTCTTTCTGGTGCAGACGGATGCGGAAACCGGGGTTAAAGTTGCGCGCCAGCATGCGCTCCCCGTGCAGGTCCAGAATCCGGCTCTGGGCAAAGCCGCCGAGCAGCGCTTCCCTGACTTTGCGGGGGTCGGCACCGGCCTTGGCGGCGAAGACGAGGGCTTCGGCCACCGCCTCAATGGTCAGGGCCACCACAATCTGATTGGCCACCTTGCAGGTCTGCCCGTCCCCGTTGCCGCCAAGATGGACGATGTTCTTGCCCATGAGCTCAAAGTAAGGTTTAATCTGTTGGAACACCTCGGTCTTGCCGCCCACCATTATGGAGAGGGTGGCTTTTTCCGCACCCACCTGGCCGCCGGAAACCGGGGCATCGAGCATTTCCACTCCCTTTTCCGCCAGCTTCCGGGCAAACTCCTTGGTGGCAATCGGCGAGATGGAGCTCATGTCCACCACGATAGAGCCTGACCGGACGCCTTCGGCCACGCCGTCCTTGCCGAACAGGACGGCCTCCACATCGGGCGTGTCCGGCACCATGATGATGGTGATATCGGCTTTCCGGGCCACTTCCCGGCTGCTGCCGCAGACCACGGCGCCCTGGGCCGCCAGTTCCTTGACCGGCCCCGGGACCACGTCATAAACGTGGACGGTGTGGCCGGCCTCCAGCAGGTGGCCCGTCATTGGCTTGCCCATAATACCTAACCCGATAAATCCCAGATTTGCCATTATTCTCCTCCTTTTTTCAAATAAGGTTCGGCCCATTTCAGGCCTTCTTCCGTGGCGCCGGCCGGCCGGTATTCGCAGCCGACCCAGCCATTGTATCCCGCCTCGTCAATGAAACGAAGCAGGTTGGGGAAGTTGATTTCACCGGTGCCCGGCTCGTGCCGTCCCGGATTGTCGGCGAGCTGGATATGGGCGATGCGGGCCAGGTTTTCCCGGATGGTTTTCATCAGGTTACCTTCCATGATTTGCATATGGTAGATGTCGTACTGGAACCAGAGGTTGGTGTGGTTGACTTCGTCAATCAATCGGAGGGTGTCTCGCGTATTGTTGAGATAAAATCCGGGGACATCATAGCGGTTCAGGGCCTCGACCAGCAGGGATATGCCTTCTTTTTCCAGGGCGGCGGCGGCAAAGCGGAGGTTGTCCACCAGAGTCCGGCGGGTCTTTTCCGCCGGCGCCTCCGCGGACGGTATGCCGGCCAGGCAGTTCAGGCGGCGGCACCCCAGAAACCTGGCATATTCAATAG
Organism: Dehalococcoidales bacterium; assembly: GCA_030639445.1. Taxonomy (GTDB): domain Bacteria; phylum Chloroflexota; class Dehalococcoidia; order Dehalococcoidales; family RBG-16-60-22. The sequence continues at coordinate 23,683 of DAOWCR010000001.1, read as the reverse complement.
CCAGCCCCACGCTCTCCCGGAATTCTCCCTCCCGGCCGGGCAGGCAGGCCAGGCCGCGCTCTCCGGCGGATAAGTCGCCGGGTGGCAGGTTATGCAGCGCCAGTTCCAGGCCGTATTTATTTAACCTCTCCGCCAGCGTCTCTTTCTCCCATTGGTAAGGGACCTGGCATTCAACTCCCTTGAATCCGGCCCGGGACGCCCGTTCAAAACGGTCAAGGAAGTCGACCTCATAGAACAGCATGCTTAAATTGGCGCTGAGTCTGATTATGGCCTTTTCTCCTGAGGTAATTTAACTCTTACAGCATATCATTCCGCCGATTTCAAATCAACGGAGTGCCGGGCGGTTCGCGGTATGGGCGGCAAATCAGGTTGACAATCACGAGCGAAAACGGTATCTTGAACAGAACCGATATTGTGTCAGCGAGGGGGTGTCCCATGCCTTTAAGTCATCGGGAAAGGGTTATCAAGACGCTCCGCCACCAGGAGCCGGACCGAATACCATTTGACCTGGGCGGCACGGTGTGCAGCAGTATCCACGTCGCCGGGTATCAGAAACTGAAGGCCCATTTTGGCATCGAGGCCGAGGATACCATCATCCACAAATTCATGCAGACCGCGGCCGTGCATGAGCCTATCCTTCAGGCGCTGGATGTCGATTTCCGTTGCATAAGCCCGGGCGCTCCGGACAGTCGGCCGGATACGCCGGTCGGGGAGAACGGTTATCAGGACGAATACGGGGTGGTGCGCCGCCGGCCGTCCAGCGCTCTCTACTACGACCTGGTGAAGTGTCCTCTTGCCGGGCCGATAACGGTCCGGGATATCGTTAACTTTCCCTGGCCGGACCCCGGTGACCCGGGCTATACGCGGGGGCTGCGGCAGCGGCTTTCGGACTGTCGGGAGAATACTGACTACGCCATCGTCTTGCGACTCCCGACGCCGATCGTGCACCTTTCTCAATTCCTGCGCGGCTTTGAGGACTGGTTCATTGACCTGGCGGCGGACCAGAGGTTGGCCGCCGCCATGTTTGATGCTGTCGTGGAGCATACCTCGGCCATCGCGGCGGAAATCCTGAAGGCGGGGGGCGACCTGGTTGATGTGGTGACCGTCGGCGATGATATGGGGTTTCAGAACGGGCCCATTGTCTCCCCCGAACTTTACCGCCAGCTATTCAAGCCCCGCCAGAAAAAATACTTTGACATAGTGAAAAAGCACACTTCGGCTTTTATTCACCTCCACAGCTGCGGTTCCATCTATAAGCTGTTACCGGATATTATTGAGCTCGGCGTCGATGTCATCAACCCGGTGCACGTTGCCGCCCGGGATATGGACTCCAGCATACTGGGGCCCGAGTTTGGCGACCGCCTGAGTTTCTGGGGCGGCATCGATACCCAGAAAGTACTGCCCAAGGGGACTCCCGAGGAAGTAAAGGCCGAGGTCAGGCGGCGTATCCGGGACCTCGCGCCCGGCGGCGGCTACGTCCTGGCGGCGGTGCACAATATTCAGCCGGACGTGCCGGTGGAGAATATCCTGGCCATGTTCGAGGCCGGGAGAGAGTACGGCCGGTATCCCATTAATTTATCATAAGGCTGGCCGTGTCCGCGCCGGGCAGAGCGAGATAAATACGAGGAGGCAGCTATGCCGTCAGCCAGAACATTTCGCCTTCCACAGGTGCTGATTACCGGGTCGGGGGCTTCGGAGCAGGTCGGGGAAGAAATCCAGAAACTCAAGGGGCAAAAGGGCCTGATTGTCACCGACCAGGTCTTGGTCAAACTGGGGGCGCTGGATGGCGTCAAGCAGGCGCTGCAGCGGAGCGGGGTGCCGTTTGCCGTTTTTGACGCCATTTCTACCGAGCCGACCGCGGACTTTGTCCGGGAGGGCGGGAAAGTTTACCGGGAAAACCGGTGTGATTTTCTGCTGGCTTTTGGCGGGGGTAGCGCCATTGATACGGCGAAAGCCATCGCCGTGATGGCGACCAATACCGGTTCAATTACAGACTATCAGGGGCTGGGCAAGATTCCGCAGAAAGGGGCTCCCCTCATCGCCGTGCCGACGACGGCCGGCACCGGCAGCGAGGTTACCCCGTTTACCATCATCACCGATACCAAAAGAGACGTCAAAATGCTTGTCGGCAGTCCGTTCCTGACACCGGATGTCGCCATCGTTGACCCACTGCTGACGCTTTCCATGCCCTGGAGCCTGACCGCCGCCACGGGTATCGATGCCCTGACGCACGCCATTGAAGCCTACGTCTCGGTAAAGGCGCAGCCGATGAGTGATATTTTCTGCCTTTCCGCCATCGAGCTCATCGCCGGCAACCTGAAGCAGGCCTGGACCGAGGGCAGTACTATCGAGGCGAGGGAAAAAACAATGCTGGGGGCGCTCCAGGCGGGCATCGCTTTTGGCAATTCATCGGTAGCCCTGGTGCACGGGATGGCCCGTCCCATCGGGGCGTATTTCCACGTGCCGCACGGCGCTTCCAACGCGGCTCTACTGGGCGTGGTTATGGAGTTCAGCCTGAGCGGAAATCCGGCCCGGTATGCCCGTATCGCTCAGGCGATGGGGGAGGATATCAGCGGCCGGGACGATATGGCGGCCGCCCGGCGGGGAGTGGCGGCGGTGCAAAGGCTGATAAAGGACATCAAAGTGTCTTCCCTGCGGGAGCTGGGGGTGGACCGGGAAAAGCTGGAAGAGCTGGCCCCCCGGATGGCGGAAGACGCGCTGGCCAGCGGCAGCCCGGCGAATAATCCCCGGCCGGTGACCAAAGAGGAGATAATCGAGCTTTATAAACTGGCTTATGCACAGTAAAACGTTTGGAAAAGGGGGGTAAGAGCATGGCAGTCCTGGAAGAACCGATTAAAGAGGTACTGGAGCTTAAGAACTATATCAACGGGGAATGGGTCGGGTCCGAATCAAGCCAGATCCTGGATATCGTCAACCCGACCACCCAGCAGACTATCGCCCGGGTCCCCATGTCCACCGGGGACGAAGTGAAGGCGGCGGTAGAAGCCGCCCGGGAGGCTTTCCCCGACTGGAGAAGGACGCCGCCGCTGGCCCGGGTACGGTGTCTCTTCAGGTTAAAGGAGCTGATGGAGGAGAACTTCGAGCGCTTAAGCCGGGTGCAGACCATGGAGCACGGTAAGACCATTGACGAGTCCCGGGGGGAGACGAGGCGGGGAATTGAAATGGTGGAAGTGGCCACCGGCATCCCGTCACTGATGATGGGCTATAGCCTGGAGGATATCGCCGCCGGCATTGACGAGTATGTCATCTATCAGCCCCTGGGCGTGTTCTGTCACATTGCCCCGTTTAACTTCCCGTTTATGGTACCGCTCTGGTACTCCCCGTTCGCCCTGGCCACGGGCAATACCTTTATCGTCAAGCCTTCGCCCCGGGACCCCATCAGCCAGGTAAAGCTGGCCGAGCTGATAGACGAGGCCGGTTTTCCACCGGGAGTATATAACCTGGTTCACGGCGGGGCCGATGCCGCCGGGGTTCTGCTGGAGCACCCGGATATCAAGGGGGCGACCTTTGTCGGGACGAGCCAGATAGGACGGGATATTTACAAGAAGTGCGGCGAGACGGGCAAGAGAGCTATCGTCCAGGGCGCCGCCAAGAACTTTATGGTGGTGATGCCGGATGTTAATATCGGAGGGACGATACCGGCGCTGATGACGTCTTTCTTCGGCAATACCGGCCAGCGGTGCCTCTCCGGGGCCAACCTGGTTATCGTCGGCCAGGATGACGCTTTCTACCGGAAGTTCTTAAACGCCTTCGTTGAGGCCGCCTCTAAGATAAAGGTCGGCTACGGCCTTGACGAGTCAATTCAGATGGGCCCGATGCAGTCGCCCGACGGCAAAGAGAGAGTCCTGGGATTTATTGAAAAGGGTATCGCCGAGGGGGCCAAACTCGCCCTGGACGGGCGGAAACCGAAGATTATGGGGGACTACCCGGAGAAATGCTTCCTTAATCCGACCGTTTTTGAGAATGTTACTCCGGACATGACCATCGGTCGGGAAGAAATCTTTGGCCCGGTGGCCAGCGTGATGCGGGCGGAGAGCCTTGACGCGGCGATAAACCTGGTGAACGCCAGCAGGTACGGCAACGGGAACGCTATTTTTACCTCAAGCGGCAAGAGCGCCCGGGAATTCCAGTACCGGGTCGAGTCGGGCAATATCGGCATCAATATCGGTATCGTGGCGCCGATGGCGTTCTTCCCGTTCAGCGGCATGAAAGACTCTTTCTTCGGTGTCCTGCACGGGCAGGGCCGGGACGCCGTCCGTTTCTTCACCGAGAGCAAAGTGGTTATCCAGAGGTGGTTATAGATGGCGCTGAATACGGCTTCCGAGGTAATCAGCTTTGCCCGGAAGCTTGAGGAGGACAGCGCCGGTCTTTACGAGACGCTGGCCGAACGGTGGCCGGCCGCGGAGGAGACCTGGCTATCTTTCGCCAGAGAAAACCGGAAGAACATCGTCCAGGTAGAGAGAACCTACTACGGGGTTATCTCTGATGCCCTTGAGGGCTGTTTTGCCTTTAACCTGGACGCGGACGGTTATACTTTTCCGGCCGGGCTGCCGGAGAAAACAGGCTATTCCGATGCTCTGGGGCAAGCCGTGGCGATGGAAGAGAAAATTATCCGGTTCTACTCGGAAGCCGCCGAGCAGTCAAAGTCACTGATGGCGGATGTCCCCCGGGCCTTTGCCCTGATAGCCCGCAAGAGAGAGGGCCGTATTGCCGCGTTGCAGTCGCTCCCGGACAGGTAGGCCGGAAGGCTAGCGGTTAGGAAACGCCATATCTTCGGTTCAGGCTTTTTCTTTGAGGTATTCCCTGGTCTCAGGCACGAGTGCCGCCAGGGGCTCACTGAGCTTCATGGGCGGCAGGAAAACGCAGAAAAGTTTCAGGGTCTCGGTTCCGCTGGTGTTCCGGCACTCGTGTTCCACCCCCATGGGGGCAACGATTACCGAATCCGTCTCTATTTTTACTTTTTCCCCGTTCATGGTGCACTCACCGCGGCCGACACAGTACATTATCTCGTCGCTATCCGGGTGCGTATGACTACCGGTGGTGTTGCCGGGCGGGATGTGCGAGAAGAGGATGGTCGCTTTCTCATAGCCTGTCGTCTCCGGACAGGCAATGAGTTTTAAGTACCTTTCCCTGGGGGGCGCTATTTTTACCGCCGGAAATTCCCAGCCGTTGTAGACCGAACTGGACATCTACTCTCTCCTTTATTATTGCTTCTTCAACCCTCTGGCGAGCTGTCGGCTATGCCGGGACCGCTTCCCCGATTAGCTCCGGCCACAGGTCTTCGATGGTGGGTTTGAGTCTGGCCATGATGTCTTCAATGGCCCGGATCGCGGTATCGATTTCCTTCCGGGTCATCGGCGTAGACATGACGTAGAGTCCCCGGGTCGCCGAGAACAGGCCTCTTTCCAGTGCCGCCAGGTAGTACAGGTGCAGGAGGTCTTTGTTGGTCTCCTGTGCCGACTTCCCATCCACTACCGGCCGGTCGCTGAAGTGGATATTTTGCAGTGAGCCTATCCCGGTCACCTGCCCCTTGATGTCCAGCTTTTTAAAGACGGCGCGCACTCCGTCGGCAAAGGACTCGCCCAGCCTGTTGATGTGGTCTATCGCCGCGGCGTCCAGCTGTTCCATGGTGGCCACGCCGGCGGCGGCCGTAATTGGGTTGGCGTTCAACGTGCCGGCATGGTGGACCCGGTGCACTTCGGGGGAAAGCTGCTGCATGATGTCTTCGCGCCCGCCGAAAGCACCCACCGGATAGCCACCGCCGATAATCTTGGCCATGGTGGTCAGGTCGGGCTTGACGCCATAGACGCTCTGAATGCCGCCCATCGCCAGCCTGAGGCTTATCACCTCGTCCAGGATGAAAATGATGCCGTTCTCCGCAGTAATTTTACGTAGAAACTCCAGGTAACCGTCACGGGGCGGAATCATACCGGCGGCCCCCATGGCGCCCTCGACGATGACCGCCGCCAGCCGGTCTTTGTTCTCCAGGACGGCTTTCTCGGCGGCTTCTTTATCATTGTAGGGGACGATGATGGAGTCTTGCCGGGCGCTTTGCGATATCCCGGCCGCGTCCGAGGGATAGACCACGGGGTCGTAGCTTCCGTGGTAGCAGCCCTCCGTTTTCAAAATCAGGTCCCGGCCGGTGATGCTCCGGGCCACGCGCAGGGCCATCATGACCCCTTCCGTGCCCGAGTTCCCGAACCTTACCTTGTCCACCGAGTCCACCCAGTTACAGACCAGCTCCGCCCAGCGGGCTACCGTGGGAATAAGCGCGCCCAGGGCGGTGCCTTTCGCCGCCTGCCCCCGCACGGCGGCGACTACTCTGGGGTTGGCATGGCCCAGAATCATGGTCGTGTAGCAGTTGTGGAAATCGATGTACTCATGCCCGTCGACATCGGTAAAGCGGCAGCCTTCGGCTTTATCTATCCAGATGGGATATGGTTCAAACCAGATGGAAGCCCTGGTATCACCCCCGGGCATGTATTTCCGGGCGGCCTCCAGGGTGGCCCGCGATTTTGGCGTCCTCTGGCGATAGGTATCTTCGTATTTTCTGGTTACCTCGGCCAGCAGTTGTTCTCCGGTCATGTTTCATCTCCTCCTTGTTGCTTGTTACCTGGTGATTTGACATCACCAGCTAGATAAAGGGGAACAGCCTCTTCGGATTAGTGATAAGTATCGTATCGATTAGCTCCTGGGAAAGCCCTTTGAGTTTCATTACCGGTACGGCGTCGCGCAGAATGTGGGCATAGCCCCAGCCGCCGTAGCGGCAGAGGGAGCTCTTGGTGTAGTTATCCTGCGAGACGAAAATCTGGTTTTGGTATCCCTGGTCGGCCAGTTCCTTCAGCTCGTTAATCCGCTGGGCGTCGTTAGGCACGTCCAGTATCCGGAAACGGGTCGGGTAGTAACCTTCCCGGCCGAACAGGTCGTATTCAATAACACAGCCGGTTTTGGCAAGCTCGAGGCGGTTCTTGGGCTCCCTGACGGCGCGCTCCACATGGCTCATGATGGTGCGGCTGATGTCACCGCCGGCCCTGTCCAACTCACGAATACACTCCATCGCCGCCGCCTCGTTCTGACCGGGGTGGATGTTTATCGCCGCGCCGGTGGCTTTCTGGGCGCGCGCCGCCGCCCGCACCACCTTCCTTTCGTTGTCGGTGAAGGGCCAGGAACAGCCGACTTCACCGATAAGACCGGCGTGTATTCCCGTGTTGCCAAAACCTTCCATTACATCGGCGATAAACTCTTCGGCGATTTCCTCTTCGCTCCTGGCATTCATGTCGGTGTTGGCCGGGTAAGACTGTTCCACGTAGTAAGCCGTGCCCATGATTATGTTGATATCGGTCAGTCGGGAGATGCGGGCGACCGCCCGGGGGTCAGGGCCGATACCTCTTATGGTGAGCTCAACGATTGACCGGCCGCCGTGGGCTTTATAGATGAGGACCTCGTCGACGGCCGTTTGCTCGTCCAGTAGCTGCAGGTCGTCCCAGTTCTGGAAAGCGTGATAGCGGAGCCACCAGAGGATATCTATGGTTACCGGGTGCCGCACCAGCCTCTTTTCGGAAGCCTCCTCGGGCTCGGAATACCAGGTAGTGCCGTCGCAGATGAGGTGTTCGTGAGGCAGGGTGATACCCAGCTCTTCCGGGGAAATCAGCCCTAGGACGGTCTGGACCTTTCCTTTGAGCTCCGACCGGTTCATGCTGGCTTCTCCTTCCGTACCCGATGTTAGGCCATCATAATGCTTTGCTTATCTTATGCTTTGCACTGCCTTAGAGTCAAACATATCGGGCGCAGGCCAGGGCCGGCTCGTAGTCCTCAACCCGGCAGAAGGGCGGACGATCCTACTCGGTAGACAGGTCACATACCGCAGCGGCGTTTAACCTGACGATGTCTTCGGTCTTCAGTTTGACCAGCTTGGACCGGGCCCCGCCGCCGCACCAGACGTATTCCTGGCCCAAGAGTCCCCTATCCAGGAATACCGGCAGTTTCTTCTTGTGCCCTACGGGAGGTATGCCGCCGGTGGGGTAGCCGGTGGCGGCCTGGGCGATGTCATCGGGGGCCAGCCTGACCGATTTCGAGTTTGAGCAGCGTTCCAGCTTATGCCGGCTGACACTGCGGTCGCCGCTGATTATGGCGATTACCGGCCGGGCATCCTGGTCAACGAAGACAATGGTCTTGACGATTTCACTCAACCTCACGCCGCTGGCCTGAGAGGCCTCGGAGGCATGCCGGGTAGGTCTTTTCTTTAGAAGTTCAAAGTAGACCTTATGGCTGACCAAAAATGCTGCCAGGTTCATTGCTCAACTACCGGAGGAATCTGTTTCCGGACTGGCGCTTTCATTTTGGGGCTTTTCTTTTTCCTCGGCCGCAGCACGGTCGCGCTGCCAGCGATGAATATCATCCAGGGCCGGCGGTGAGACGCTGAACACCTCTATGTCCTGGGGGAACTGTACCAGGTGACCTTCCCGGATAAAGAGCACTCCCACCTCGTTGTCCTTCAGGGTCTCGTCAATTACTCGGGCAATATGCCCGTACCTCTGCCGCAGGGCTTCGACATAGAATTCGGAGACCGTCCGGGCTGTCTTCTGGCTGATGAATCCCATGAGGAGGCACCTCTCCCAGTCGATACTTTCTTCCACCAGCTCTTTGTCTTCGGTCGCCTCGAAAAGCGCGCCGTTCTGGCACTTGCCCCGGGCTATCCGGCCGCTGGCCGGACTCATCTTATCCAGCGCCTTGAGCCCGTTCTCACCGGCCTGGATAGTTGATTCATGGTAAACATGGCTTACCCTGCCTATTTTCGCTTCCAGGTTGGCGATGTGCTGGCTGGCCTGTTCCCAGTAAAGATTAAATTTGGCCGTGTATTCGGCCGGGGCCTCTTTCCCGGAGAATATCAGGGAGACAAGATAGAGTTTTTTCTTGCCGGTGAAGCGCTCTGCTTCCGGTTTTTCAATCTTACCCAGTGGTGCCGCCGTTTTTGAGTCGTCCTTCTTTTTCATGGTTTCATTTTACCTTTTGCTAAAATTCGGGACAAGTGGCGGCGATGAAATGTGTCCGGAGATAATTGACCGATGACCGGCGATAAGTCTGGGCATGGCAGCGATACCGGTCAACTGGAGAGACCGGCTGGAGAACCGGGGATATATTGAGGAGCTGGGGGAGAGGCTTTTCACTCTGGCGAATGGCTAGTCTCCGTCCTTTTTCCTCAGAAACTCCTCGGCCAGCCGGACCGCCTCGCTGGCCGAGATGTCCAGCGGTTCCTCGTACTGGACCTCGGTAAAGTCCTTTTCCAGTTCCGTCACGTAAGCCTGGAACTCGGGATTATGGCTGGCCATAAAGCTGAGCTTGGCTTCGAACTCTTCCGCTTCCCGGTCAAGGTCGGAGATGTCCAGGTAAAGGCGGAGCAGGCTGTCCAACCTCTTGACCATGGCCCTTATCGCCTTGGGATTGTGGGGAATGATGATATTGAACTCGGGGTAGTAGGTGGCCCGGGCAATGAGGGCCGCCATCGGCATCTGCTTTTGCTGGCAGAAATGGAGCAGCGTGGTGCCGAAACTGCCCGGCCCTTCGTAATTGCTGTACTGTATGCCGTATTTCAGCATCTCCTCCCTGAGCTCGGCGGAGCTGCAGGCGCAGGAAACGCCGGGTTCCCTGGTGTGCGGAGTCTTGTCCAGCACGCCGCCCAGCAGGTAGATTCTGGCCACGCCGAACTCGTGGGCCACGCTCAGGATGGCCCCGGCATACTCTTCCCAGTTCAGGTTCGGCTCCACCCCCAGGTAGAGAATCAGGTCATTATCGGCATCGGGGTTGACCATGTAGTAAAACTGGTTTCGGGGGAAACGGTGTTCTTTGAGCAGGCCGTCCTCAATTTTTATTTTGGGCCTCTGGGAAAGTTCTCCCGGCATCTGAAAGATATGAAACCGGTCGATGGGTATCTCGGCGAATATCTGCGCTTTCAGTTTCTTTATCAGGTATTTGGTGCTTCCGGAAGCGGACTCACCGCCGTCAACCCAGCCGCTGAGGCCGCAGACCATATAGGGGCGCCTTAACTTCGGCCTCTCCGCGATGATTACGTTTCCCGATGTGTCCATCCTGTCCTCGTCTCCGGAACCCCTGAATGACAACTCAGACCGCTATATCTATTCTAAGCCCTGCGCTCCCGGTTGTCCAGAACCGGGTTGGTGATGAGAATAAAGAAATGCCCGTCTCCAGCGGCTACTTCCCGGTCGGGAAGTAGCCGGTCTTGCCAGCCTTATGTTTCGATTATGGCCACCACTTCGCCCACCGCGGTTTTCTGGCTTTCACCGACCACTATCTTCTTGAGGACGCCGGCTACTTCCGACTCCACTTCCATGGTGGCTTTCTCGGTTTCTACCATAAACAGGGGCTCGTCTTTATCTACCGGGTCGCCCTCTTTCTTCAGCCATTCCACGATAGTTCCCTCGGTCATCTCCTGGCCCAATCGGGGCATAATAACCTCGACCTCCATATATTGACCTCCATAATATCTTTAGTCTTGAAGCAGCCACCTTTTCTCAGGAGCGGTACAGGTCTTTCAGGCGGCGGACAAACTGTCGGTCCCTCTCCTGAATAATGGCCGCTACCGATTCGGGAGTATATTCGAAGAAACCTTTCCCGGTCTTGGTGCCCAGCTCTCCCCGGTCTATTTTTTCTTTGAATATATCGGGGAGCGTGGTGCCGGAATAAATTTCTGGTAAAAGGTCTCCTTCTACCTTGTAGGTTACCTCCAGTCCGGCCAGGTCCCTTATCACCAGGGGGCCCAGGCTGGCCAGGCGGAAACCCAGGCTGGCTTTGATGGCCAGGTCAATGTCCTCCGCGCTGGCCGCTCCCATTTCTACCAGGGAATACACTTCCCGGTTCATCGCCGCCTGGATGCGGTTGATGAGGAAGCCGGGAATCTCCTTCTGGACTTTGACCGGCACCTTCTTTATCCGGGTGAGCAGGTCAATCGCGATGGCGGAGGCTTCTTCGGAGGTCCTCTTACCGAGCACGATTTCTACCAGGGGGACCAGGTACGGCGGATTGAACCAGTGGGTTATCACGGCTCTTTCCGGTCTGGCCATAAGAGCAGCGATGTCGGTCATCGGTATGGACGAAGTATTGCTGGCCAGAACGGTATCCGGGGAACAGGACTTCTCCATTTCCTGGAAAGTTTGCTGTTTTACCTCAAGGTCTTCAAACACGGCTTCGGTGACGAAATCAGCGTTGCGGACCGCGGCCGCCAGGTCTCTGGCTATGGAGATTCTATCCAGGGCTTGCTCCACATTGCGGGTGTTGATTAATTTTCCTTTGGCCAGGGTGGTCAGGTTGGCGTGTATTTTGTCCTTAACGGCTGCCAGGGCAGGTTCGGATATGTCGGTAATCATTACCGGGAACCCCTCCTGGGCAAAGGCCTGGGCGATGCCGTGCCCCATGAGACCGGCCCCGACCACCGCCACTTTTTTAATCTGGTCTGCTTTTTTCATTGACCGCTACCGCCTTCTGTTAAAGTTAATATTATAGTAATCCTATCAGATTTAGCGGCGGGATGCCACCTGCCCGGCGCCTGAATCCGGCCGGGCTATGTCAGCATTCTTTCCATTTTGGTGCGTAATCGGGCGGCTTTTCTGGGCGCGGCGAGCCAGAGGGCGATGCTGGATAAGACAAAGCACGCCATAGAGAGAACGAAAGCGCTGAAGTAGCTACCGGTGACGTCATAGATATACCCGCCCAGCCATGGGCCGATGACCCCGCCGACGCCCATGCCCGTGAGTAACAGGCCGGCGATGGCGCCGAAGTGTTGGCCATGGAAGAGGTCAGCCGCGCCCGCCGTTACGGTGGGGGTGAAAAAACCGCCACCATAGCCAAAGCAGATAGCATAGAGATACAGCAGCCAGGGCTGGGACGTGTCCTGAACCGAGACGAGGGCAAGCAGAGCAAAGACGGCCAGGGAATTGGAAAGGGTGATGGTCATTTCGCGACCGATTAAATCGGATATGCCTGACGAGAGCTGCCCGGCGACCAGAGCGATGCCGTAAAGCGCAAAAATTGAGGCGGCGAAGGCGCTGCTGTAACCCACGTCCTCGGCGAATTTCACCTGATGGGCCAGGACCAGATAGGTGCCGACACCCCAGAAAAGAAAATAAGAGAGCATCAGGAACCATAGCTGGTGGGTTCTTATGGCTCTGCCGAGCGTCCAGACCGGCGGGGCAAGGTTTTCCGTAGCGGTTGACTCCGGTGTCGGCGCCCTGGAGGCGGACGGCTCCGCGGCTCCGTAAGCTTTCAGGCCCTTGTTCTCCGGGCGGTAATGGAAAAAGAACCTTTGGAGAGGCAGGAGCACGGCAACCAGTATGCCGGCCAGGACAAAGTAGGTATAACGCCATCCTAGCCGGGATATGGCAAATTCGACGAGCATACCATAGGTGAAGCTGAGGCCGGCCCCGATCTGCCCCAGTCCGGTGGCCAGGCCGAGCCTTCTGGGGAACCAGTTGGCCAGCGCCGGCGCCAGGAGGGGCCAGCCGCAGCAGGCAGTGCCTATGGGCATCAGGATACCGATGAGCAGGTAGAAATGCCATAGCTCCTGGGCGAAGGCGCTGGCGGCCGTCGCCAGGCTGAGAATAAAAATGCCTAGGGGCATGATGCGGTGCGGCTTCCAGCGGTCACCCAGGCTGCCGGCCAGTGGCGCGGTGAAGCCGTAAACGAGGAGGTTTAGCGACAGCATCAGGGCGGTGCTGCCCCGGCTCCAGCCAAACTCGTCCAGAATCGAGGGGAAGAAGACGGGGAAAGAGTGCCGGATGCCGTAGATTAGCATCATGCTGGCAATGGTGATGCCGATGATAATCCATCCGTAAAAAAAGCGCGGGCGTCTCTCCATCAATATTCTTTATTAGTCTTTCTGCCGGATTTAAGTCTCTACCGGGGACACCGTTAATAATGCTGATGATAGCATATGGCCTGAGGCGGACTCAATTTTGGAGAAGGAGTCTGCCCGCGGTGTGGTTGACGAAAGCGGGCCTGTGGGGTAGACTTTGATTTGACCGGCGGCGGTGGCGGCTCAATATCACTTGACTCAGTAGAAAGGTTTTATAGTGGTCAAAAGACCGTTATTTTTTTATGGCTGGGTTATCGTTGTTACCTGTGCGGTAATGCTGGTGATGAATGCCGGCATAATGTATAGCTACGGCGTCTTCTTCAAGCATTTAATCGCTGATTTTGGCTGGAGTCGCGCCGCTACCTCAGGAGTCTACTCTCTGTTTATGCTCACCACCGGCGGCTTCGCCATCGTCATGGGATGGCTGGTGGACAGGTTTGGCCCGGCCAGGGTGATGATGTTCGGCGGTTTCGTGGCCGGACTGGGGCTGGTCCTGACCAGCCGGATTAATGCCCTGTGGCAGATGTACGTGACCTATGGACTGGTGGTGGGCATTGGCCTGAGCGTGCATTACACGACGAGCATGGCGACCACGGCTCGCTGGTTCATCAAGCGCCGCGGGCTGGCCCTGGGTATCGTCACCAGCGGTGTCGGCCTGGGCACTTTACTTCTGATACCGGCCGCCGAGCGTCTCATCGCCGCCTTCGGCTGGTCCACGGCCTACTTTGTGCTGGGCGTGGCTAGCTGGGTGGTGATGATTCCGGGCGCTCTTTTCCTGCGGCGCCCCCCTGGCGATATACCACGCCGCTCCTCCGGTGGGAACGGACCGGACATGCCTCCCGTCGTCACTTCCGAAGCCGGGGTGAGCATGAAAGTGGCCGCCCGCCACCGGCCGCTGTGGATGCTTTTTGCCATTTTCTTTCTCTTTAATTTCTGCCTGCAGGTGGTGATGGTGCACCTGGTCAATTACGCCACTGACATCGGGATTACTTCCCTCATCGCGGCTACTTTCATCAGTATCATCGGCGTCGGCAGCTTTGTCGGACGGCTACTAATGGGCACCGCGTCTGACCGGATTGGCGGTAATAATGCCCTGTTAATCTGCTGCACCATACTGACGGCGGCCCTCGTCTTTTTCATCTTTGCCGGTGAGCTGTGGACGTTCTATCTCTTCGCTATCGTCTTCGGGTTCGCCTACGGCGGCGAGGTGCCTCAGATGCCGGTGCTGGTGGGCCGTTTCTTCGGACTGCGGGCGGTGGCGACACTGGTGGGCACCGTGGTGTTCGGTGCCACCGTAGGCGGCGCTCTGGGTGCCTGGGCGGCGGGGCAAATCTTCGACATGACGCAGAGCTACCAGATGGCCTTTATTATTGCCGCCGTAGCCAGTCTGGCCGCGGTGCTAATTACCCTGATGCTCAAGAAGGCGAAAGCGGTCACCCCCGGTCTGACTTAAACTCTAATTGCGGGCACTGATTATTTAGCTTGACAGCTGCCGAACAGGGGCGTAACATAGCCCACGACGACTGAGACGGGAGGTTGTTTCTATGGAAACATCACGGGAGAGAATCTTAAAAGCCATCAATCACGTTCCACCCGAGACCACTCCGGTTCACATTATGGGGTTTGAAGGTGTTGAGCGATGGCTTGGCCATTTTGCGGTCAAAGATGAGTCCGCCCTGCGCGATAAGCTGGGCCTGGACCTCCAGATTGTTCCTCCCGTTTACCACGGCCCGAATGCGAAGCTCGGCCTCAGCATATGGGGGACTGGACTGGATATCATGGGCTATAAAGGCAGCGGCTACAGCCAGGTGCGCGGGGGTTACCCCCTGGCCGGGGCAACATCGGTAGCGGATATTGAGCGTTTTACCTGGCCCGACCCGGCTGATTTTGACTGTGAAATCACGGCTCAGGCTTTAAGGAATATTCCGGAGAAAGCGCGCTGCACCGGCATCCGGTATGCCATCCAGTCGGAAGGCATGGCCCGCCGTGATGCGGTCAGAGTCCGTGGTAACTGGCTGCCGCTTATCTGCATGTTATTTGAGCTGTTCGGCCTGGAAGAAGCGCTGGTCAAGCTGCGCACCGAGCCGGAAATAATCGAGGCTGCCATAGCTCACATTGAGGAGTTCTATCTGGAACTCGGCCGCCGTTGTCTGGAAGCTACTAAAGGGGTAGCCGATATTTTCTGGTTCGGGGACGATTTCGCCACCCATCGAGGCATCATGATATCGCCCGAGCAATGGCGCCGGTTCCTGAAACCGACCTATCGTAAACTCTTTGCCTTGGCCAAAGGATATGGCGTTAAGGTATGGTTCCACTGCTGCGGCACCTTCCGGGAGGTTATGCCTGACCTGATTGACATCGGCATGGATGTCTGGGAGACGGTCCAGGTGCACCTGGTGGGCAACGAACCCGAGGTATTAAAGCGGGAATACGGGCAGGATATCACCTTTTACGGGGCTATCAACAGCCAGCGCACCCTGCCGTTCGGCACGCCGGAAGATGTCCGCGCCGAGGTTCGGGAGCGGCTCCGGGTGCTGGGCAAGGGAGGCGGTTACATTCTGGGAGGCGACCATACCATCCTGCCCGACGTGCCCGTGGAGAACGTCCTGGCGATGGTGGATGAGGCCAGGAAATTCCGCCCGTAGCCAAAAGGTTAAGGAGGCACCGCTATGTTTGACCTGGTTATCCGGGGAGGACGCATTATAGACGGTTCGGCGAGTCCGTGGTACCGGGGGGATGTTGGTATCTGCGGGGAGAAGATTGCCGCCATCGGGAAGCTCGACCGGGCGGAGGCCCGCCGGGTCATCGAGGCCGAAGGCCGGGCGGTGTGCCCGGGCTTTATCGATATGCATACCCATTCGGATGTCATGCTCCTGGCCAATCCGGGAAACGAGCCGAAGGTTAGGCAGGGAGTAACCACTGACCTGCTGGGGCTGGACGGGCTGTCTTATGCGCCGCTGTCCCCGGCCAATCTACAGATGATGCGGCGCTATCTTTCCGGACTTAACGGCAGCCCGGACATTTCCTGGGACTGGAGCTCGGTGAGCGAGTACCTTGCCCGTTTTGACCGTCAGGTAGCGGTTAATGTGGCTTACCTCGTGCCGCATAATGCCCTCCGGCTGGAGGTAACGGGCTTTGTTGACCGGACCGCCACCGCCGGGGAACTGGCCAGGATGCAGGAAATAATGGCCCAGGGGATGCGCGCGGGGGCTGTCGGCTTTTCCACCGGCCTTGATTACTTTCCCGGCCGTTACGCCAACGAGGAGGAATTAATCAGGATATGCGAGGTGGTCGCGGAGTACCATGGCGTATCGGTGTGGCACACGCGAAGGCGGGACCTCGGCTTGATTGAGGCGATAGAGGAGGTCATCGGCATCGCCGAGAAGACCGGAGTAAAAACGCATTTCTCTCATTATTCCGTTCAGGGTCAGGCCAACCGGGGTAAATCCGGAGAGATGCTGGCCAAGGTGGATGAGGCCAGGCAAAAAGGCCTTGATGTTACCTTCGATTCTTATCCTTACACCGCGGCCAGTACCATGCTGATTATTCTCTTGCCGCGCTGGGTCCATGAAGGCGGGCCTGAGGCTATCCTGGAAAGATTGGCACAGCCGAAAACAAAAGAGAAAATCTGCGCCGATATGCGCGCGGAATCCCCGGACTGGGAACAGTATGTATTAACCGCAGTGTCCACCGGGAAAAATAAGATTTACGTGGGGAAAAACCTGCTGGAGGCGGCCGGCATGGCCGGCAAGGAGGTCGCCGGCTTCGTCTGCGACCTGCTGCTGGAGGAGGGGCTGGGAGTGGGCTACCTCAGTTTTTCCGGCGTTGAGGACGATATGCGGGTTATGATGAAACATCCGTGCCACACGGCGGGCAGCGATGGTATCCTCATCGGGGACAAGCCCAACCCGCGGGCCTGGGGCACTTTCGCCCGTTACCTGGGAGTATACCATCGTGAATTGGGCGTACTGGGCCTGGAGGAAGTTATCCGTCACCTGACGGCGGCACCGGCACAGTGCCTTGCCCTGAATGACCGCGGACTGGTGAAGGAAGGCCTGGCGGCTGACCTGGTCGTCTTTAATCCGGAGACCGTGCTGGATAAAGCCACGTTTGACACCCCCAAAGAGTATCCGGTCGGGATTGACTACGTGCTGGTCAATGGTGCCGTCGTGGTGGACGGGGGAAAACATACCGGGCTGCGGAACGGCCGCGCGCTGCTCAGAAAGTAGCCCCGCCAGATGCTCACCGTCAGTCCCTACTAAATAAAAAAAGCCTGGCCGGAATTGCCGGGTATTTTCAGTTATGCCCCGCAGAAGGTATAATTAGGGATAATTAGGGCCAGAGCGACCGAGATGTAAGGCCTGTCCGGATAAAGTCCGCCCTTCGGATTTCAGGGGAAGACGTTGCTGCTTGAACTGAGAGTCAAAGACTTCGGCATTATTGAGGAGATAAACTGGAGCCCGGGTAGCGGGCTGAACGTTATCACCGGTGAAACCGGGGCCGGGAAATCTCTGGTGATTGATGCCGTGGAAGCGCTGCTGGCCGGGAACGTGCGCGGTGAAGCTGTCCGCCACGGCGCCGCGGAAGCCCGCCTGGAAGGCGTTTTCTCCCTGCCTGAAGATGAGAGCTTTACCCCGCTCCGGGAGCTTCTGGCGCAGAACGGACTGGCCGGCGATGAAGAACTTCTGGTGATAAACGGCGAGTTTCGCCGGCAGGGACGCCGCCTGTTTCGCGTGAACCGGCAGGCCGTGCCGAGAGGACTCCTGCAGCAAATCGGACGTTTCCTCATTGATATCCACGGTCAGAGTGAACACCTGTCTTTACTTAACATTGATTACCACCTTGATTTTCTGGATGCCTACGCCCGGACCCTGGAACTGCGGCGCGGCTTCACCGCCAGGGCGCGGCAACTGGCTCAGGCGGAGCAGGAGCTCAAGGCGCTTGCCGAGCAGGAAAACGACCTGGCGCGTCGTGAGGAATTCCTGCGTTTTCAAATAGACGAGATACGGCAGGCGGAGCTGCGGGAAGAGGAGGAGGCGGAACTGGAAAGAGAACGGGCGATTCTGGCCTCGGCGGAGAAGCTGAAAGCGGCTTCTTATGAAGCCTACCGGGCGATATACGGAGACGAGTCTTCGCTGTCAGCCGCCCCGGCTCTGGACCGGTTAAATGAAGCCGTGCTTGAGGTGAAAAAAGTGGCGGAGCTTGACGCTTCCCTGAGACCGCCGCTGGAGTTTTTGGAAGAGACAATATCCGGCCTGACCGAGGTGGCGCGGGAGATTCGAGCCTATAGCGACCGGCAGGAGTATGACCCGAGACAACTTGAGGCGATTGAGCTGCGGCTGGAGGGCATCCGGAGTCTGAAAAGGAAATACGGTCAAACGGTGACCGAGATTCTCGATTACCTGGCAAAGGCGGAGAAAGAGCTGGAGGGACTTTCCCATTCGGTTGAAAAACGGGCCCAGCTTGAGGAAAGGCGCCATCACCTTAAGGAGGAAATGGGCGGCATCGCCTTTGAGCTTTCCCGGGCGCGCGGTGAAGCGGCGGAAAAGCTGATGGCCCAGGTGAAAAAAGAGCTTCAGGACCTGAACATGTCCCAGGTTGAATTTGAAGTAGCGGTCACCCGGGAACCGGCGCCGGAAGGCATTCTCTTTCCGGATGGGGAGTGTTACGCTTTCACCAAAGAAGGCGCCGACCGCGTGGAGTTCATGGCGGCCACCAATCCCGGCGAGCCCCTGAAACCTCTGGCCAAGATTGCCTCCACCGGCGAGATTTCCCGCTTCATGCTGGCCTTAAAAGGAGCTCTGGCTGAGGCGGACAGCATCCCGGTGCTTATTTTTGATGAAATTGACATCGGTGTCGGCGGGAGGAGTGGTGAGATAGTCGGCCGAAAGCTGTGGACTTTAGGCCGTAACCGCCAGGTGATTTGCGTGACCCATCTCCCGCAAATCGCCGCTTTTGCCGACGCCCACTATAATGTCCATAAGGAGACCGCGGGCCGCCGGACTTTAAGCATAATCCAGACTCTCCAGGGCGATTCTCAAATGGGGGAGCTTGCTGTCATGCTGGGCGGTCCTCAGCGCACCGAGGCGTCCCTGAGAAATGCCCGCGAACTCGTCCGGAAAGCCGGGGCGTGGAAAGAGGCCCGCGGCGGGGAGTTTAGAAGCCAAAGGGGGTACTGAATGAGTAAGTGCGTTATGATTTTCGGCCTTGGTGACCTCGGCGGCTGGGTGCTGGAGTTCCTGTCCCGCTGCCAGGGGGTAAGCACCATAATTACCTGTGATATTAAAGAAGATTGGGCCGCCATGAAAACGGAGTGTGCCGCCATCGGCGCCGGCCAGCAGGGTTATGACAAGACGATTAAGTTCGAAAAGTGTGACGTGAATGATATAGACGGAACTGCCGAGTTGCTGAAAAGGTATAACCCTGACGTAATATACAGTGCCCTGACATTATTAGGGTGGCTGGAGCTCAGAGTTATCCCGCAGGCAATTGGCCCAGGATACCACAGGGCGACGGTATGTCTTACGCCTCTGCAGGTAGTACTAGTCTCTAATCTGATGAAGGCCAGACAGAAAGCCGGTATCACCGCGCCGGTAGTTAACAATTCTTTCCCGGACGTCGTCAACCCGGTGTTATGGAGAAATGGCCTGGGTCCGCTGGTTGGCGCGGGTAATCTTGACCTCACAGTGAGTGAAGTCCGGAGAAAAATCAGTGTTGCCGAAAGCGTTCCAATACGTGAAATTACCGTATATTTTATCGCTGACCATGCTGTCGTTTCTCAGGGCACCAGGACAGGTGTGCCATTTTTCTTCAAGGTTCTAACTGGTGATAAAAATATCACCAGTAAATTCGATGTCAATTCATTGATATCAGATAGTCTTCTTATGGCGACGCCGCCTGATTGGACGACCTGGCTTAATGAACCTTATGTCGCTGCTTCCGCAGTGAGGAACATCATGGCTATTATCAACGACACCAACCAGTTTGCTCACGCACCTGGTCCGAACGGCTTACCCGGGGGTTATCCCATCCGCATCAATGCCAGCGGTGTTGAGGTAGTGCTACCTGAGGAAATTACCATGGAGGAGGCGATAAAAATCAACCTTGATGGCTTAAAGTATGAAGGCGTAGAGGAAATAAAAGACGACGGAACGGTTGTTCTCACCAGTGAGGCGTATAACATACAGAGGGAGCTCTACGGACTCGACTTGAGGGAATATCGCTTTGCGGATATGGATGATATAGCCAAGGAACTGGTTGCCGTGGGCAAGAGGCTTATTGCCAAATATAGTGTTAGGCCGGAGCTTTAGCCCCGGTATAGATATCTCTGTTTTACTTCTTTCTTGATTCGGCCCGGGTGATTACAGCCTCGATTTGCTTCAGCTGTTCCGGCGAAAGCGGCTTGGGGTGGTATTCCACCAGAATCTGCTTCACCTTCTCGTTGGCCCTTTGCCCCAAAGTCTTGCTCCCGTCTTGCCGCCACTTCCCGTAGCTGCTCCGGTCCATAAGCTCAGGATTCCAGTGTTCCTTCCGGAAATGGTGGAGGGTATGCTTCTCATGTATAAAATTCCCGCCCGGCCCCACCCTGGCGATAACGTCCAGGGCCAGGCTTTCTTCGTTGACCTCCATCCCCCGTATAATCCTTTTGACCATAGCGATAATCTCGTTGGTCATCACCATCATTTCGTAGGAGCCGGTCAGGCCGTATTCTATGTAGCCGGTGTCGTGGACTAGGTTGGCCCCGCTCAGCGCCGACATGAGGCAGGAAAAAGCTGATTCGATGGCCGCCTGCTGGTCCATTACCTTGGCGTCACTGCACCCGGCGGTGCCAAACATGGGCAGCCGGTAAAAGTGGGCTAGCTCGGCCAGGGCGGCGGAGCCCAGGTGCATCTCCGGAGCCCCGTAAGCGAAGATGGCGGTCTTCATGTCGAGGATGGTGGGCAGGCCGCCGCAGATGAAAGGCGCCCCCTTCTGTCTGAGCTGTGATATCACCAGGCCGCTCAGTACCTCGGCGTTGTTGACCACCAGGACGCTGGGCAGAGTAACCGGGGCGGTCCCACCACCCGTGTGGCCCGGGGTGTAGACCACGGGGATACTCTCCTGGGCCGCCAGCAGCAGTTTCCGCAGGGCCGGCTGGCTGTGCTGGAGGGGGCTGGTTGGCTCGGCATAGAGGGCAATGCAGGGATTGCGGCGCAGCTTCTCCCGGCCGCCGGCCGCAATCGCGGCCATCTCAATGATATCGGCCATCCCCGATTCATCGTGAGCGGTGAAGATGATGGGCTTGACCGTGTTCAGCAGCATGGCCTGGAACTGGTGGCGGTCCGAGACCGGTGTCGGCACATCGGACACCAGGCCCACGCTCATGAAAAAATCTAAATTAGGCAGGTAATCGCAGATTAGCGCTGCCTTCCCCACGTCCTCCTTGGTGAACATCCGCCTCTCGCCGGTGAAAGAGTCAATGATATAGGGACAGTCCGAGCCGGTCCCGAAGTAGGTATTCCTCCCTTCCAGGAGTACTTTCCGCTGCCCGTCCCGACTTGCCAGCGTTACCCTTTTCGGGGCACTCTTCAGGGCGTCCTCGACCAGGTGGGAAGGAATGCGTACCCGGCTCTTACCCTCGACATGGCTGCCGGCACTGGCCAGCAGGTCGACGCATTCCTCATCGAAAACATCGACGCCGGTCCTCTCCAGCACTTCGAGCGCCGCCAGGTAAATCTCGTAAATCTGGTCGTCCGTCAGCAGCCGGAACCGGGGAGAAGCCGACACGGTGAAATTGCTCTTGGTGTTCCCCATTTTGGGCCTACCTCCTTTTCTGGAATGAAGAATATTTCGCTGGCGCCGCTTGTCCTATTCTGGAGCCACCAGCTTGTTCTGGAGAACGCCGATGCCCTCAATCTCAACCTCTATGATATCACCTACTTTCACCGGGCAGGCCCCGCCGACGGGTGTCCCCGTCCAGACCACGTCCCCGGGACGCAGGGTCAAGAAGGCGGAGATATGGCTGATGAGCTTCTCAATGCTGAAAAGCATGAGACTGGTATTGCTGTCCTGCCTGGTCTCCCCGTTGACCCGGCCCTTGATGTTCAGGTTGCGGGGGTTGAGTCCGGTGACCAGGAAGGGGCCCAGGGGACCGCAGGTGTCGCATCCCTTTGACCTGGTAAGGCGGCCGTCTATCTCGGACAGGTCCATCGCCGTGACGTCGTTGCCGCCGGTATAGCCCAGGACGTAGTCCATCGCGTCTTTTTCGGTCACGTTTTTGGCCGGGCGCTTGATGACGGCACACAGCTCCGCTTCGTAGCGGAGGTCATGGGCTATCGCCGGATAGATGATGTTGTCCCCGGGGCCAATTACCGTGGTGGTCGGCTTATAAAACAGGGCCGGCACCTTGGGTATTTCAAAGCCCAGCTCCTTGATGTGGTCCAGGTAGTTCAGCCCGCAGGCGATGGTAATACTGGGTTCCGCCGGCGCCAGCAGCCTGACGTCCGGCAGCCGGCACAGCTCCTTACCCCGGGTGAAGTCGCCATAAAGGTCACCGACCAGGGCAAATATGGTATCGTCCTCGACGATGCCCCAGTTCACCTTACCCTGCCACTGGAAACGTGCGATTTTCACAGCTAACCCTCCTTAATTTTTCCCGGCGGTATGCGGATATGCCAATTATAGCACAGCGTTTTTATTTAACAAAGGCACCGGATATATCAGGGCGCGGTGCTTGACCGACTCTGGCGCTCTTGACAAAACTCTGGCCACTGCTTAAAGTGACCATTACTGAGTCGTGCTGATGTTGAGCACGGCACTGATTATAATAAGGGGGGAGGAAATTAAAAATGAGACTGGAAAGACAGGTAGCCATCGTCACCGGGGCTGGCCGGGGAATCGGCCGGGCGATTGCGCTCACACTGGCCAGGGAAGGCGCCGCCGTAGTCGTCAATGATGTAAACCTTGAATCGGCCGAGCAGGTAGCCGGTGAGATTAAATCCCGGGGAGGCCGGGCACGACCGGTAAAAGCGGACGTGTCCAATGGTGAAGAAGTTAATAAACTGGTGCAAGAAACGCTGGATAGCTTTAAGAAAATAGACATACTGGTCAATAATGCTGGTTTTGGAAAACTCATCCCGGCTATGGAAATAACTGAGGCCCAGTGGGATAGCATCATAGATGTCAATCTGAAAGGGCAGTTCTTGTGCAGCCAGGCGGTGGCTAAATATATGATTGCGCAAAAACGGGGCAAGATTGTTAATATTGCCGCACTATCGGGACGTGTCGCCATGCCCGGCCTGGCAGCATATGGTGCCAGTAAAGGCGGCGTGCTGCAGCTGACTAAGGTGTTGGCTGTCGAGTGGGGAGAATACAATATTAATGTTAATGCGGTTAGTCCGGGCATAACCATGACATCCCTGGCTGAGAGTGCCTTCAAAGAAAAACCCGATTTGCTCAAAGGTTATATCGAGAGAATACCTTTAAGACGAGCAGCAAGAACAGAGGATATCGCCGACGCCGTCCTGTTCCTGTCTTCTTCGGAATCTGATGATATCACCGGGCAGGAGATAACTGTTGATGGTGGAACTTCGGCTCTCCATCCCGGTTTCGTCAGGCCGGACGTGTAGTCTTATCAAGTAAGTTCCGGCTGGTTGCGGGTTGGGCTGAGGCCAATGACGATATGCGTCAGCGGGAGTGCCAATGAGGTCTCCTGTGGGGGAGAGTGTGGTAAAAGCGAAAGGACTTTTTATGCCCGGCATCTGGATTGTTATCATTATCGCTGGCGCCTCTATCATCTTTGCCGGTTTTTTCTTCATT
>DAOWCR010000108.1 GCA_030639445.1 Dehalococcoidales bacterium | reverse complement strand
CGGCGACGTGATAGAGTTACACATGTAGTTTACCGGGAGGTTAAGATGCCAGGTCGGCCGGGATGGCACGATGATTACTGGAAACGCCTGGACAAGGAGACCCAGCGGAGAATACGCACCACCTGTCCCCACTGCGGCAGCGCCAGGACGTTTTATAACGAGCAGTTTAAGAACTGGCGCTGCGGCAAGTGCGAATACATCTTCGTGATAAAGGGCTACGGGGATAAAGCGCCCTGGTGGCAGCGGTTATTCCGGCGAAGTTGAGGCCGGCTTACCGTAAAAACTTAGTGAGCGCCGCCGCCAGGCCGCTGTGGTCAACGTCAAGGGTAATGTAGTCGGCGACGGCCTTAACCTCATCCAGGGCGTTGCCCATGGCAATTGCCAGACCGGCAGAGACCAGCAGCGAGACATCATTGGTGCCGTCCCCCGCCGCGATGACCCCGGCCAGCGGTATCCCCAGATGTGAAGCCAGCGCTTCCAGGGCTTTCCCCTTGGATACCCCCGGAGAAAGTATATTGATAAAGTCGATACCAGGATAAGCCGGTGTCCGGGCAAAGGAAAAGTGGAGGCGGTCAGCAAATTGACGGCAGAAATCCCTGGCCCGGGCGGCCTCTTCCGGGGTGGTGGCCACCAGTCCTCCTTTAATCACTCTCGCTTCCAGCCGGTTAAAATCTACCATCGTTGACGCCACGCCGAAAAACTGGCGGTGGGCCTTGGTTGACCAGGTCTCTCGCTCCACGAAATAGTGAGTGTCCGAAAAAAGCTCGAGGTCTATGTGCTGCAAGTGGGCCGCCACCACCAGTTCTCTTACCATCGCCTGACTGATTGGCCAGGCGCAAACTTCGTCGTTCTGGCCGGGGTTACTGACCAGGGCACCGTCACAGAAGATGTGATAGCCGTCCAGCGATAACCGGTCAATAATGCTCCGGCTGGACTGGGTCCCCCGGCCGGTAGAAATAGCGACCCGGATACCCAGGGCGCGGGCTTTGGCCAGCGCCTTCTCGTCCTCGGCCGAGATATCCCCACGCCGGTTGACCAGCGTGCCGTCAACATCCACCACCAAAAGTTTATACTTCAACTTTACTCCCTTTCTCCTCTATTCTGTATCTGGAGACAACTGCGGAGAGTCCTGGCATTACTCACCGCAAACCCTTCAATGTCATTATTGAAATAGATATAGACCGCCTTTAGCTTGTTGTCTAGACAGGCTATCTTCTCTGCCCAGTCGGCCAGCTCCTCATCGGAGTAATCGCTGGAATAGAGCCGCCCGCTGCCGTGAAATCTGACGTAGGCGAAATCGGCCGTGGCCACCAGGGGGCAGGTAAAAGAAGGCATATCGAAGACACAGAGCCCGGCATTATACTTACGTAAGATTTCAAAGACCGATTCTTCCAGCCAGGACTGGTGCCGGAACTCAAAGACATGCTTTATCTCCCGGGGTAACCCGGACAGGAATAGCTCCAGCAAGTCGTCGTTGCGGTGCATACTGGGCGGCAGCTGGTATAACAGTGGGCCCAGTTTCTCCTTCAAGATTCGGGCCCTGGTGATAAAGTTCGCCACCGCTTCCTCGCTATCCTTGAGACGCTTGATATGAGTAATAAAACGGTTCACCTTGACGGCAAAGGTGAAATCAGAGGGAGATGAACTATACCAGTTGGTGAAGGCATTTTCCGATGGCAGCCGGTAAAAACTGTTATTGAGTTCCACGGTGTTGAAGTGGCCGGCGTAAAAAGCCAGCCATTGGGCCTTACTTGATTTCTCGGGGTAGAACCTTTTCCGCCAGTGGTCGTAATGCCAGCCCGAAGTGCCGATATAGAAGTCCATTGCTTCCCCGGCTTTATTCTAGCATCAACAGAGACAGACTGCCAAGATAGTAATGTAAGGTGTCAAGAGGGGCTGAAGCCCCTCTTTCATTATTATCTCCCCCTCTCCTTGATAAGGAGAGGGGGACAAAGGGGGTGAGGTCACCATATAACCTGATTAATTGCGTTTGACCGTTCCGCCGGTATCCTGTATATTGAAAAACGGGGGTGGAATGTGGGGAGATGACGCTGGAGATGAATAACCAGAACTGGAGATGCCTGTGTCAATTGACTCAACCAAAGTAAAAACCATCGTGCAGAGTGACTTTGACAGCACCATCGCCGAAGAGGACGTGAGTTTCATGATACTGGATGCCTTCGCCGATGGCAGCTGGCGACAGGTTTTAGAGGAGTACCGCGAGGGCAGGATACCCGTTGGCGTTTTCAGTGACCGGACTTTCGGTATGGTCAAAGCCGACGAGCGGACCCTGCTCGATTTTATCTTTCAGAGCGGGGTTAAACTCCGCCGCGGGTTTCACGAGTTACTGGACTACTGCTCCAATAACGGCTTTGAGTTTGTCATTGTCAGCAATGGCCTGGGCTTCTATATCGAAGCCATCTTAAAAGACCTCGGCATCAAGAATATTGACATCTTCGCCGCGCAGACCGAGTTCCGCCCTGAGGGACTCGGTATCAGGTACATCGGGCCGGATGGCCGCCGGTTGCAGGACGGTTTCAAGAAAGCGTATACCGAGCTGTTCCTGGGCCGGGGCTACCGCGTGGTCTATGTGGGGGACGGCAATTCTGACTGTATACCGGCCAGTCAGGCCCATCACATTTTCGCCCGGGATGACCTGCTGGCCTACTGCCGGGGAAAAAACGTCAGCTGCACGCCGTTTGATGACCTCAGTGACGTTGTCCGGGGGTTGCAGCTTCTAGCACCGGGATAAGGATTTCCGCCGGCCAGCTACTCTAACCTCATCTTGTCCAGCCGGTTAAAAGCCTCTTTCTTTTCACTCAGACCCAGGCCGGCCCTGTTTATCGCCCGGGAGAGCAGTTCAATGCTCCGGTCATAGGTCTTTCGGTCCACCGGATAGGGGATGCCGTCCTTGCCGCCGTGAGCGAAGCTGTAGCGGGCGGGGTCGCGGTAGCTGGGGGCAACGCCATAGACCAGCTCCGAAATCAGGCTCAGCGCACGGATGGTTCTGGCCCCCACCCCCGGCAGCCCCAACAACTGCGCAAAGTCCTGCGGCTGGCGCTCGTAGGCGCCCAGTATAATTTTACTCAGGCTGTCCGGGTGCAGGTCACTGATGGCTATCTGGTGGCGGGCGGGCATATTGAGCAGAGTCTTCAGTTTCCTGAGTTCCGCCAGGGTCTTTTCCGGCTTTTCCGCGGCGGCAATCCCGGCGATAGTCGTCCGCGCCGGGTCGCTTTCACCGGCCACCAGATTCAGGGCCTGCCCTTTTGACTGGGAGAGAATGGCCGAGTGAGGCTCGTTAACAAAGTCGGTCACGGCTTCCCCCAGCCAGTGGTAGCGGCGGGCATAGCGGTTAACCTCGTTCATGCCCTGCTGGATAACCGCCCACGAACCCTGAGGGGTAAAGACAAAGCTGTGGTGGTAAAGCTCGCAGCCGTCCTGGACGGCCGAACTGTCCACCTTGGCGGACATGCGGCTGGCATAGACCAGCGGCTCCGGGTTTATTGAAGTCAGGTCCGCCCAGCTTTCTATTTCGGCCGGCGTCCGCCTCGAAGTCCGGCCCTTACCACCGGCGACAAACAAGCCCAGGTCCCGCTCCATCCCCTTGACCGCCTCTTTCAGCGCGCCGCAGAGTGTGGTGGTGACCCCGCTGCTGTGCCAGTCAAAGCCCAGTATACAGCCGAAAGCCTGGAACCAGTAAGGGTGTGACAGCCGCCGCAGCATCTCTTCCGGGCCAAAGTCAGTAACGATGGCAATGGTAATTTCGCGGGCCAGTTTCACCATACGGTGAAACAGCCAGGGCGGCGCTTTACCGTAATGGAGAGGGAGATTGGCGATGCCGGTCCTGGTGGGAGCGGCCATGATTTTCCCGTCTCCTCTTTAGAGGCCGCAGGTGCTGCAGCTGGTAGCGCTGCAGCTACCGCAGGAACTGCCCGCACCGGCGACGGGGACGCTTTCGCCGCTCCCGTTTTTGGAGAAGGAAGCACAGACTGAGACAACCCGTTCCGCGTGATTATGGCATTGAGGACAGGCAGCCTCTTTATCCGCTTCACCGAACGAACGCAACAGCTCAAATTTTGAGTTACAATCAGAGCAAGCATACTCGTAAATCGGCATTTTCTTTCTCCCATAACCAGTCTAAGTATTTTCAGCTGGCAAGTCAAGCTGGGGAAGCTGTCTGGTGACTTGTCTCCCTCGCCCATTCCCTCCAGGTTACCTAAAAATAGTTAAAGGGGGAGGGGGTTACCAGACAAAGACCTGATGGGGTGAGGTCAGGTAAATGTATTTATCTTTTGACCGTGGCCGCTGACGGGTAGTATACTACCCTTAGTCTATCACAGTAACAGAGGTCGGTATGAACACCGAGCAGTTGGCGGACAGGCTGGTTTTGTGGCTAAAAGAAAAGGTGCTGGCGGCCGAGAGTAAAGGGGTG
>DAOWCR010000037.1 GCA_030639445.1 Dehalococcoidales bacterium | reverse complement strand
GGAGAGCGGTCAGGTTTATCAGGCTCGGGGGGCGGATATGGCAGCGGTAGGGGGCGATGGAATTATCCGATACCAGATAGAAACCGAGTTCACCTTTGGGGGCTTCCAGGCGGGCATAAGCTTCCCCGACCGGCGGGCGGACCAGGTGAGGCACCTCGGCTTTTACCGGCCCGGAGGGCAATTGTGCCATGGCCTGCTGGATGATGCGCAGGCTCTGCCGCATCTCCGCCACCCTTACCCGGTAGCGGTCATAGCAGTCGCCAACGGTGCCGGTGGGAACGTCAAATTCAAAGCGGTCATAAACGGAGTACGGGTCTGCCTGGCGGATATCCCATTTGACCCCACTGGCGCGGAGCACCGGGCCGCTGGCGGCACAGTTAATCGCCTGCTCTCTGGTTAGAATGCCGACGCCCTTGGCGCGGGCCAGCAGTATCTCATTCTGCATCAGCAGCCGGTCGTATTCATCAATGAAGCCGGGCATCTGCGCCACGAAAATGCGCAGGGCCGGCAGGAATTCCTCGGGGATATCCTGGCTGACGCCGCCCACCCGCATGTAGTTATAGGTAAGACGCTGGCCGCTGACCATTTCAAGGAGGTCAATAATTTTCTCCCTTTCCCGGAACATGTAAATAAAAGGGGTGAAATAAGCGCCGCAGTCGTTTAAAAAAGCGCCGACGGCAATAAGGAAAGCGGCGATGCGCTGCAGCTCGGCCATAATGACCCGCAGGTATTCCGCCCGTTCCGGGACCTTTATTCCCGCCAGCTTTTCCACGGCCAGGCAATAAGCCAGGTTATTGTTCATTGAGGAGATGTAGTCCAGGCGGTCGGTCAGCGGGATTATGCCGGTGTAGGTGCGCTGCTCGGCCAGCTTCTCCACTCCGCGGTGGAGATAGCCGAAGACCGGCTCAATGTCCACCACCACTTCCCCGTCAAGGGTCGCCCGCATGCGGAATACCCCGTGGGTGCTGGGATGCACCGGGCCCATATTGAGCACAAAAGGTTCTGTTTTCAGCGCCATTACCGAAAGTCCTTCCGCAGCGGATGTCCCGCAAAGCCTTCCCAGAGGAAGATACGCTTCATATTGGGGTGCCCTTCAAATCTAATCCCCATCAGGTCGTAGATTTCCCGCTCCTGAAAATCAGCCCCCTGCCACAGACCAATTACCGAAGGCAGGACCGGGTTCTCCCGCTCGGCACAGCGGGTCTTCATGACCAGGCTGTGATTATGCTCCAGGGAGCTTAACCGGTAGACGACTTCAAAATGGTCGTAATAGTCAACGGCAGTGATAAAGTTGAGGTAATCAAAGTCAAGGTCTCTGGTATCTTTGAGGAAGGCGGCTACGGCCAGCAAAGACTCGTTTTTCACTACCAGGTAGTCCTGGCCGGACTCGATAATGCTCTCCGGTAGCTTCTCTTCAAGCTGGCTGGCTATTTCTTTGCCGGAAAGGGCTACAGTCATTCCTGCTTAACCTTTCCCCAGGGTAAGGTTTCTTCGTTTGGCTATCTTCTTTTGCAGCATCTGTATGCCGTAAATCAGGGCTTCGGGGCGGGGAGGGCAGCCCGGGACGTAAACATCAACCGGGATGATGTGGTTATAACCGGGAACCACGGCATAAGATGCCGAGGCGAAGATACCGCCGCTGATGCCACAGGCCCCCATGGCAATCACCCATTTTGGCTCCGCCATCTGGTTATAGATACGCCGGACATTGGGCGCCATTTTCCAGGTCAGGGTGCCGGCGGTAATCATCAGGTCAGCCTGACGGGGCGAGGCGCGGAGGATTTCCATGCCGAAGCGCGCCAGGTCAAAACGAGGTCCATTGGCGGCAATCAGCTCAAAGGCGCAGCAGGCGGGGAAACAGATGGCCGGCCAGAGGGAAGAGCGCCGCCCCCAGTTAATCAGGGCGTCCACGGAGGTCAGGAGAATATTCTGGGGCAGCTCCTCCTCCAGCCATTTATCGGGGTCGGGAATCACCGGCTGGCTGTTCGCCTTCAGGTCTTCAATGACCTGGCCCTCTTCCCGGTCCAGCTCAATATCCGGGTAGATATATGGCCGGACGTTACCTATTTCCATTCCAGGACCTTCTTTTTCCAGGCGTACATATAGCCGACAAAAATGATGGCGATTAAGATTAATATGGCAATAAGGCCGGAGATGCCCAGTGTTCTGAGGCTGACCGCCCAGGGATACAGGAAGATAACCAGGACGTCGAGGGCCAAAAATACCAGAGCGTAAAAGTAATAGTGGAAGTTAAACTGGACCCAGGTCTTGCCGATGGTCTCCATACCGCACTCAAAGGTAGAATTCTTAATGGGGTTGGGGTTATCAGGGACGATGCGGAGAAATCGGAGGGCGATGGGGATGGTGACCATGAGAAGCGTGAAGAGGATAGCGGCGATGAGAAACAGTCCGATGTAACCGTAGTTTGCGATCAACAAAGGTCCTCGTTCTTTAAAAGTAGCCGTGCTAGTATATCACACCTGATTTTTGAAAAGCAAGCATTTCAAGGGGCGATTTCCAGGGTGGTTTCCCCCGGAATTGACAAGCAAATTGGTAGTTGTATAAACTGGCTTTGATAGGAATGGTCAAACGACCGGCATTTTTTTATGGGTGGGTCATCGTCGGCATTGCTATCGCCGGCATGGCCCTCGTTTATGGCACCAGGCACTCTTTCGCCGTTTTCTTCCCCCCGGTGCTGGACGAGTTTGGCTGGAGCCGGGGCGGCACCGCCCTGATGCTGTCTCTGAATATCCTGGTCTACGGGTTCACTGCGCCGATAGCGGGCAGCCTGGGCGACCGCTGGAAGCCGCACCGGGTGATGCCGATAGGCGTTGTTTTTCTCGGCCTGGCGACCGCCGGCTGCGCCTTTGCCAGCGAGCTGTGGCATTTTTACCTGCTCTTCGGCTTTCTGATGCCCGTGGGGTCTGCCTTCAGCGGCTGGCCGCTGCTGGGTCCGGCCCTGGCCAACTGGTTCTCCAAGCGGCGCGGGCTGGCGATGGGGGTGGGGCAGATGGGGGGTGGGCTCAGTTTCACCTATGGTATATTTGTTGAATTCGTCATCTCTCAGCTGGGCTGGCGTCATGCCTTCTTCGTGGTGGCCGGTGTCCTGGCGGCTGTCCTCCTGCCCCTCTACCTCTTCTTGTTCCGCTATCGTCCGGAGAGCAAAGGCTTGAAAGCCTACGGCAGTGATGAATTGCCGGCTACCGGCGGCTTGACTGCCGAAACGGCCGCCGGCAAAGGCGCCTCAAGCCGTGACTGGACGCTGGGCCGGGCCGTGCGGACCTATCAATGGTGGTGCTTGCTGGCGGCTCAATTGCTCTTCTGGGGTATGGGCTGCTATATGGTGCTGGCCCACCAGGTCAAATTTGTCCAGGACATGGGGTACAGCAGCCCGTTTGCCGCCTCTGTCTTTGCCCTCTTTGGCATTGTCATGATGGTAGGCCAGATCTCGGCCGCCATGTCCGACTGGATTGGCCGGGAGAAGACGATGACGCTGGCCGTTATCCTGTCCATCGGTGCCCTGGTTGCCCTGGTTTCGGTGCGGGACGCTTCCCAGCCCTGGCTTTTATATCTCTACGCCGTCTTATTTGGCTGTGGGGCCGGGCTTGTCGCTCCTTTAATCTTTGCCGGGGCGGCTGACCTGTTTTACGGCCGGCACTACGGCGCGATATCCGGCCTGATACTGACCGGCTTCGGCATCGGCGGCATTATCGGTCCCTGGCTGGGCGGCTATATCTATGACATTTCGGGCAGTTATATC
Organism: Dehalococcoidales bacterium; assembly: GCA_030639445.1. Classification (GTDB taxonomy): domain Bacteria; phylum Chloroflexota; class Dehalococcoidia; order Dehalococcoidales; family RBG-16-60-22. The sequence goes on along the minus strand of DAOWCR010000037.1, from coordinate 5,530 downwards.
CCTGCCTTTATTTTATCTATGGCATGCTTTGGCGTGGCCGGCATCACCTTCTGGATAGCGGCGCCGAGAAAGGCCGTCAAATTGCGTGTCCGGTCCTAGAGTCCGCCTTCCCCTCAAATTGACAATCAGCCTGGTGGTTTTGTAAACTGGCTTCATCAAAGTATCTGCCCCGGATGAGTTCCTGCCCGGGAGAAAAGTGTCCATGAGCATCAAAACTGCTGGCCAGGAGCTGGCCGAAGTTATCGGGAAGTGCGATGCCGATTACGTGGAAGCGCACCTTGAGGAGAGCCAGACCAGCCATATCATCTACCGCGGCCGGGAGCTGGACTCCATCGGGCGGGCGACGGCCATCGGCGGCAACGTGCGGGCTATGGTGAAAGGCGGCTGGGGTTTCGTCAGTTTTAATGACCTGAATAATCTGCCGGAAAGGGTGGCCCTGGCCGTGGAGCAGGCCCGTTTTGTCGGCCGTGAGGCGAGCCAACTGGCGGCGGCGGAACCGGTGGTGGCTACTGTGTCCGTGGAGGCGGATAGAGACCCGGCAGCCATACCGCTGGTGGAAAAGAAGCAACTGATGGATGAGTACAATGATATCATCTGGCGCACCCCGGAGATACAGACGTCCACGGTGGGTTATGCCGACAGCCGCAAAAAGGTTATTTTTTTGAGTTCAGCGGGCAGCTTTATCGAGCAGGAGAGAGCCGATATTACCCTGCGCCTGGCGGCGGTAGCCACCCGGGACGGTGATGTCCAGCAGGTGGGGCTGAGCGTGGGCAGCCGCGGTGATTTTAGCGCCCTGCAGAGTCTCCATGACGAGGTAGCACAGATGGCCAGGCGTGCGGTGGCGCTGCTCTCGGCGCCGCAGGTAAAGGGGGGAGAATACACCGTGGTGTTAGACCCGGTCCTGGCGGGTGTCTTCGTCCATGAAGCCTTCGGGCACCTGTCCGAGTCCGACTTTGTTTACGAAAATGACCGCTTGCGCCGGATTATGACTCTGGGGAGGCAGTTCGGCCGCCCGGAACTGAATATCGTGGATACGGCCACGATACCGGGACTGCGAGGCAGCTACCAGTATGATGACGAAGGCATGCCCGCCACCAGGACCTACCTTATCCGTGAGGGTAAACTGGTCGGCCGGCTCCACTCCAGGGAGACGGCGGCCAAAATGAACGAGAAGCCCACCGGTAATGCCCGGGCCATCAATCACCGCTATCCGCCCATCGTCCGCATGACCAATACCTATATCGAGCCAGGGACAGTCTCCTTTGCCGATATGGTCGGCGACATTAAAGAGGGGATTTACGCCAAAAACTGGTACGGCGGCACCACCAGCATGGAGATGTTCACTTTTTCGGCGGGGGAAGCCTATATGATACGCAATGGTAAAATTGCGGAGATGCTGCGCCCGGTAGTGCTGACCGGCAACGTGTTCACTACGCTTGAGAACATAGACGCCATTGGTGATGACCTGGCGATGAACCAGGGCGGCGGCTGTGGCAAGGGGGGGCAGGCGCCCCTTCCCGTTTCCAACGGCAGCCCGCACATCCGGATTGGCCGCTGCCTGGTGGGAGGCGGGTAAATGGAAGATATTCTGGCTCAGGCGGTGGAGGTGGCCGAGGAGGCGGAGGTCTTTGCCGTTTCTTCGGAAGAGACTCAGGTCCAGTTTGAGACCAACCGGCTGAAGCACCTCCAGACGAAACAGCAGACCAGCGTGGCCCTGCGCCTTATCCGGCAGGGGAGGGTCGGCTATGCCACCGCCACCGACATGGGCGAGCGCCATAGCCTGGTCAGCAATGCCGTGGCCACGGCGCAGTTCGGCATGCCGGCCGAGTTTCAGCTGCCGGCGCCGAGCTCCTATCCGCCGGTGGCCGTCTTTGACGCCGGGGTGGCGTCGGTATCGAATGAAGCTATGATTCAGCTCGGCGAGGAGCTGGTCGCTCCGGTTACGGCGCATACCCCGGGCATTATCTGCGAGGCTGAAGTCGCCAGGGGCACGGTCTCGGTCCGTATCCTGAACTCTCGCGGCGGGCAGGCAGACTACCGGAAAAGTTTCTTCAGCCTGGGCATCGAGGGCAGTCTCGTCAATGACACGGATATGCTCTTCGTCGGTGAAAGTGCCAGCTCCTGCCACCCTCTCTCGAATTCCGGGGAGGTCGCCGGGACGGTGCTCCGACAGCTTGAGCTGGCCCGGAACCGCGCCTCGGTACCGGGCAAATCTTTGCCGGTGGTCTTTACCCCGGACGGGGTAGCCAGCGCCCTGATATCGCCCTTGATGGCGGCTTTTAATGGCAAAATGGTTTTGAAAGGGGCGTCGCCGATCGGTAACAAACTCGGGCAGCCGGTCTTTGACCGGAAGTTCCGCCTGTGGGACGACCCGACGGTGGGCTACCGCCCCAGCAGCCGTCCCTGTGACGATGAAGGCGTGCCCAGCCAGCGCACCACGCTCGTCGAGGAGGGAGTGGTGGCCGGCTTTATTTATGACCTGCAGACCGCGGCCCTGGCTCATACCGGCAGCACCGGCAACGGCAGCCGGAACCATGGCGGACTGCCGTCTCCCGCGCCCAGCGCTTTCATCATTGCCCCGGGGGATACCGATTTTACCGAGATGGTCCAGGATATAAAGGAAGGCCTGGTGGTTGAGCAGCTCATGGGTGCCGGGCAGGGCAACGTCCTGGGCGGTGATTTCAGCGGCAATGTCCTGCTGGGCTATAAGGTGGAAAATGGTAAAATAGTAGGTAGAGTTAAGAATACCATGGTCTCGGGGAATGTCTACCAGGTGCTGAAACAGGTGGCGGCTATCGGCCGGGAGGCCAAGTGGGTGGGCGGTTTTTTACAGACGCCACATATCTATTGTCCCAGCCTGTCGGTGGCCAGTAAGGGATAAAGGGGATGGGGTCACCCAATATGCTAAACTGAAGAGAGGCGTTACGAAATGAAAAGTTTAGTTAAATTTCATGCTTACCCGAGGCTTAATTCCCCGAATATGCTGGCGGCCTGGCCCGGCGTCGGCAATGTCGCCACCATAGTGGCCGCGTATCTGGAGAAGAAACTGGGTTTTAAAGAGCTGGGTGAGATTGAGGCCTCTCATTTCTTTGACCCCATCGGGGTGCTGGTCAAAAACAACGTCGTGGAAGCGCCCCAGTTCCCCCGGAGCAAATTCTACTACTGGAAAAATAAGAAGGGGGGGAGCGATATAATCTTATTTGTCGGCGAAGACCAGCCCGCCGCCAAGGGATATGACCTGGCGCACTGTGTCCTTGATGTCTGCGTAAAGTATCAGGTTAGCCGGGTCTATACCTGTGCGGCGGCGATGACCCGCATCCACCATACCGAGTCGCCCGGCGTCCTGGGGGTGGCCACCAGTCGGCAGGCGACCGCCGATTTGAAGAAATATGACCTGATACCGGCCAGCAACCTGCAGATTGCCGGGTTGAACGGGCTGTTGCTGGGGGTGGCCAAAGAGAGAGGTATCGAGGGTATCTGCCTGCTGGGTGAAGTGCCGGCCTATGCCACCCGGATACAGAACCCGATGGCGGCGCTGGCGGTGCTTAAAGTCCTGACGGGCATGCTGGGTGTTGAAATTGACCTGGATGAGCTGGCGCAGCTGGCCGGGGAGGCCAGGGAGAGAATGAAGCAGGTGGCCTCTCAGGCGATGGGAGAGTACATCGACTATTTTACCGAACCCATATGGGAGCGGGGGGAGGAAGAAGAGGAGGAGGAGTAGGTAGTGGTGGACCCGGTCTTGGCCGGGGGTGGCGGCAGGGTGGCTTTTTCCAGTTTGAAACTATGGGGCACAATATTATGATTACTGGCCGTAAAGTTAAGCTTCGTAAGAAAAAGTTATCCGATGCCCGAAACGATTATAAATGGCAAACGGATGCCGAGCTGTTGCGACTTGATGCCATGCCGGTGCTGACAATCTCTTTCCCGCAGTATTTACTGGACTACACCAGTGAACTGCGTCGTCCCGCTCCGGCCAGGCACGTCTTCGCCGTGGAAACCGTTGACGGCGAGCACATCGGTAACTGTGTTTACTATAATGTTGATGAGGCCAGGGGCGAGGCGGAACTGGGTATCATGATCGGCAACCGCGATTACTGGGGTAATGGCTACGGCACGGACGCGGTAACTGCCCTGGCCAACCATGTTTTTCGCCGGACGAAACTCGGGCGAATCTATTTGAAGACTCTGGACTGGAACCAGCGGGCGCAGAAGTGCTTCCTGAAATGCGGCTTTACGTCATGTGGGCACATGGTCAGGGACGGGCATAGTTTCGTGCTGATGGAGCTCCACCGCCCGCAGTGGCCAGCCGGGCCGGCGGAGTGAGTTAAATAAGGGGCAAAGTTGAAAAAGTTTAAGAATCCGGCAATTGAGTGGCTCGGTAACCGGGTCCGTATCCTTGACCAGACCCGACTCCCGCAGAAAGAGGCTTATCTGGAGCTGGGCGACTACCGGAGTATTGCTTCAGCCCTCACAGGATTGAAAATCAGGGGCGCGCCCGCCATCGGGGTAGCTGGAGCTTATGCCGTAGCTCTGGGGGCGCTGAAAATTGAATCTACGGCGAAAGCCGAATTTCTGGAGAAGCTCCGGGCCGTCATCAAAGCCATGGCCGACACCCGCCCCACCGCCCGAAACCTTTTCCGGGCGCTCGACCGTATGCGGCAGGTGGCCGAAGCTGGTGCGGATGTGGCAGAGATTAAAACAGCGCTGGTGGACGAGGCAGTGAAAATCCATGCCTGGGAAATGGAGGCAACCCTTGAGATAAACCGGTACGGCGCCGGGCTGATAAAAGACGGTTTTACCGTGCTGACCCACTGCAATACCGGGCCGCTGGCGACCACCGGCTACGGCACCGCCCTCGGCGTTATCATGCGGGCGAAAGAGCAGGGTAAAGATATAAAGGTCCTGGCCACCGAGACTCGCCCTCTGCTACAGGGGGCGCGACTCACTACCTGGGAGCTGCAGAAGGCGGGCATCCCGGTCACCCTGATTACCGACTCCATGGCGGGCTATTTTATGAGTAAGGGTGAGGTTGACTGCGTCATCGTCGGCGCGGACCGTATTGCCGCCAACGGTGATACCGCCAACAAGATTGGCACCTATACCCTGGCGGTGCTGGCCAAGGAGAACAATATTCCTTTTTACGTGGCCGCCCCCACCACCACCATTGACCCCTCACTGGCTACCGGAGATGAAATCCCCATCGAGCAGCGGAGCCAGGAAGAGGTCACCCATATTCAGGGGACACGCATCGCGCCTGTGGGCATTGCCGCCGCCAACCCCGCCTTTGACGTTACTCCCCACCGCTACCTCACCGCCATCATCACGGAAAAGGGTATAATCAGAGGGAATTATGGGGAGGGGATTAAGGAGATTATTTAGAAACCTATCCCCCTGACCCCCTTCCCTTAGTAATTTGTTAAGGGAAGGGGGAGTATAGGTAAGAGAGGGGCTCCGCCCCTCTCTAAAATCTCTTCCCCCTCTCCTTTGAAGGAGAGGGGGACACAGGGGGTGAGGATGATAGATATTAAGG
>DAOWCR010000092.1 GCA_030639445.1 Dehalococcoidales bacterium | reverse complement strand
TTAGAAAGTGGTATAATTTACGGATGCAGGGCAATATTAGTTCGAAGTAATGAGGATATTGCAGAGTAAATTCCTGCTCGATGACAATATGTTTAACCTCCAGTAATGCCCCCGAACTTCAAACCTGAACCGCTCATACTCAAGAAAGAAGGCAATTGCCCACTTAGGCTATATCAACATTAGGCTATATCAACACTGGAAGGAGATAGCGATGGAGTGGCATGATTTATTGATTGACGGCTATGGGCGCGTGCCGGAGTTCCTGGAAAATGTCCTTGACGGACTAACTCGGGATGACCTGGACTGGCAACCCGGACGCGATTGTAATAGCATTGGCTGGTTGGTCTGGCACCTGACGCGTCAACAAGACACCCAGATGGCCTCTCTAATGGGAGAGGCACCGCTCTGGACGGTAAACAAATGGTATGACCGGTTCAATCGACCACCTGACCCAGATGATATCGGATTCGGACATACTCCAGAGCAAGTGTCCGCATTTAAATCGCCGGAAGCCCGGACGCTATTAGACTATAATCACGCCGTGGTAGAACGCTCGAAGCAGTATATCCGCCGCCTGTCTAAAACCGACCTGAACCGGGAACTCGATGAACCCTGGTTCCAGCCATTACCCACGGTTGGGGTGCGCCTCATCAGTGTCCTGGATGATAGTGTCCTGCACGCGGGACAAGCCGCTTATCTGCGCGGGCTGCGCCAGGGCAGAGGCTGGCAAAAATACTGAATATGGGGCAAAAGAGATAGTCCGGGTAAAACACGCAGCCTGAAGTCGCTTTTCGGGAATGATATCAGGACGGTTCCATCTTAAGTCAGTCAGGGGAAATCTTGCCGAAAATTACGCTCATATCAGATACGGAATTAGAAGAGAGACTCCGGTTATGCCTGGAGCAGCGCCAGATGCCGGATTATTTCCTGTACCTGGGCAGCTCGGGCGTCAATAACTGGCTGGCACTCAGCGAATCGGATGAATTCCCGATCACTGCCCGGCTGACGGAGCTGCTCCGGCAGAGTCTCCCTTCCCTGACGACGTATCTTCGCGGTATATTTTCCCTGGTCAGTATCGGCGTGGGGAGCGGAGAGAAAGAGCGGATGCTGCTGGAAGCTCTGGTGCCGCGAAGTACTTCCACCTATTACGCGGTAGATATTAGCCGCGAGATGGTGGACCAGGCCCTGAAAAGAGTGGCCGATATCAATGTGGAGAAAATCGGCCTGGTGGCGCTTCTGGAAGACCTCGCCCTGATTCGGCAGTACTGGAGCCCGCCGATCCTTTTGTGCCTGCTGGGTAATAATTTTGGCGCTCACGAGCCGGATTGGCTACTGGAAACCGTGCATGCTCAGCTGAAAGGCAATGACATGTTTCTTTTTGACTGCCACCTCTTACCCGCCTCACGACGCAGTCAGGCCAGGGTGTATGAGCAGGTGCAGCAAATGTACCGCGCGCCATCCAACTTGCGGTTCAACCTGGCACCACTCGTTCGGCGCGGGATGGAACCGGATAGTGGTATTTTCCATGCGGACCTGGTGCCGGTAAAGACCGGTTCGGGAACCGTCTATGGTATCAAGAGATGGCTGGAGATAACCAAGGACTCGGTAATACACTGCGGGGCAAGTCAGGTCTTCCTGAAAGCAGGCGATACCATTAACCGAGGCGTTACCTACAAGTGCACGCGTTCCCAGATTGCGGATTACCTGAACCGGCATGGCTTCCAGGAATCAGCCTTTTACCTGAGTCCGGATGAAAACTACCTCCTGACCCTTGTCCGAAAACAGCCTCATTTCTAAACCGGCTTCCCGTTGTGTATAATATATTCGTCTTTTGAACGCGGCCCGGCATAATGATACTCATTATCACGGATTAAGGAGGCGATATGTCAGATAAGATTAAGGTGGCAGCCGTCCAGACAGACCCGAAGTTAAGGCAAAACAGGAATAACTTAAACGGCATCTTGAGCGCCGCCAGCCGCGCTGCGGAACAGGGGGCCCGCCTTATCGCCTTCCCCGAATGCAGCCTGACCGGTTACATCTTTACCAGCCGCGAGGAAGCCCTGCCCTATGCGGAAACGATACCCGGACCCAGCACGGCGGAACTAACCCCTCTCTGTAAGCAACTAGATATCCATGTTATTTTCGGTCTTCTGGAAAAGGAAGGCGACAGGTTGTTCAACGCCCTGGCGCTGGTGGGGCCACAGGGCGTAATCGGGGGCTACCGAAAGAATCACCTCCCCTACCTGGGAATTGACCGCTTCGTGGACAAAGGTGACCGCCCTTTTCAGGTATACCGGACGCCGATAGCCAACATCGGTATGCACATTTGCTACGATATTCTCTTTCCGGAAAGCGCCCGGATTATGGCTCTGCTGGGCGCCGATATCGTGGTCCTGTCCACTAATTTCCCCCAGGGGCGAGGGGAAATACTGAACTGCGTGGCCCGGGCCAGAGCTATTGAGAATAGAGTACACCTGGTACTGTCCGACCGTGTCGGGGAGGAGAGGGGCTTTGCCTTTGCCGGTCTGAGTAATATCGTGGAGGCGACCGGGGAGGTTCTGGGTTTAGCCAACCCCGATAAAGAAGAGAATGTTTACGGTGAGGTCAGTCTGGCGGCCGCGCGACAAAAACACCGCGTTTTCCTGCCCGGAGAGTGGGAAATAGATACTATGGCGGACCGCCGACCGGAGCTATACGGCGTTATTACTCAAACCGGAACGGATGCGAATTAGAGTCGGCGCATCACCCGCTCGGCGCAGGCCAGGGTCCGGTCAACATCTGACTCGGTGTGCGCCGAACTAATATAAAACCGGCCGCCAAACATCAGGATAACGCCCTCCTCCGCCATAAGTTCAGCCCAGCGGCGTTCCTTTGGCACATCCACTCCCGCGAAATCTCTGACACTATAGGCAACCTCCCGGCCGATGTCCACGAAACGAGTAATGAAGACACCTCTGGCGCCCTGCAGAAACAGGGGTATACCCAGTCGACGGCTAATCTCCTTTAGACCCTCCATGAGCGGCTTCTGGATACTATCAATCTTCCGGTAGAACGCCCCGTCCTCACTTTCCAGAATCCTGATACTGGCCAGCGCCGCCGCCAGCCCGAGGGGATACCGGCCAAAGGTCCCTCCGGAGACTACCTTTTGGGACAGGAAAAGGTCCATCATATCCTGCTTCCCGGCAAAGGCGGCCAGCGGCAGTCCCCCGGCCATCGCTTTGCCGAAGGTGGCGATATCGGGGGTTACCCCAAACAGACCCTGGGCGCTATTGAGAGCTACTCTGAAACCGGTGATTACCTCGTCAAGACAAAAGACGATGCCGTATTTCGTGCACAGCTGTCTCACTTTTTCCAGGTACCCCGGACGAGGCGGGCAGCAGCCGGCATTGCAGAGAATCGGCTCCATAATAATCAGGGCCACCTCTTCTCCATATTTCTCAAGAGTTTCTTCCAGGATTTCTATGTCGTTCCACGGCAGCAGGAAACCCTGTTCCAGAGCGGCCATATCTCTACCTCCGGTCAGCCTGTCCTGCGAGCTTTCTACGGGGAAAGGCCGGCCGGCCGCCTGCTCGTTGACCACGCCGCCAAAGATATTATCAAACCAGCCGTGATAATGCCCCTCGAAGCGAATAAAGTAACGCCGACCGGTATAGGCGCGGGCCAGCCTGACGACAAGCTGCACCGTCTCGGAAGCCGTCGGGTTAAAATGGACCTTCTGCGCGCAGGGGACATGCCGGACAAAATTTTCGGCCAGCTCCACTTCCAGGGCCGACTGCTGATAGATAGTCGAATTCAGCGACCACAGGGTATCCAGCTGGTCCTTCAAAGCCCGGAGCAATATCGGGTTACTGTGCCCGAAGATAAGCGGTCCGGCCGATAACACGAAATCAATATACTCCTTCCCGTCCGCATCCCACAGGTGAGCGCCCTCTCCTTTAACCATTAAACGGGGGGCGAAACCAGCGCCGGGCAGATTGGTATGCGCCCCCGCCAGTACTTTCTTTGCCCGCGCCAGGAGTCCTGCATTTGACATCAATTGAACCCTCCTTCCGGAAAACCGTGGATTTAATATTCCTTTGAAATTATACCAGACAAAAGCCTGATGCTGGCAACCCGCTTTGAAGTCAACCGCTAGCCGGACGGTTTAATTTTTTCTATGAGCCAGCCATTTTACAAAATTTGTCCCGGCTGGCTAATTGCGTTATACTTACTATTCAGAAAGCCAGGCTCTAGTTGAGCCAATTCGGTTTCAGGAGGCAATGGTATATGGATAAGCGAATAGCCGTGCTGGGAGCCGGAGCGATAGGGGCGGCCATAGGGGCTTACCTGATAAAAGCGGGGCATGACGTTACCCTGATAGACCAGTGGGCGGCGCACATAGAGAAAATCCGGAGTGACGGTTTGAAGCTAACCGACCTGGACGGCGAATTCACCGTACCCGCCAGGGCTCTCCACCTGAGCGATGTCAGCAACCTGTCGGAACAGTTCGACATCGTCTACCTGTCGGTCAAGTCATACGACACGCGATGGTCAACCTACCTGATTGAGCCGTTCCTGAAACCCACGGGCTTCATCCTGCCGGCACAAAACGCCCTGAATGACGAGACGGTGGCCAGCATAGTGGGCTTCAGCCGCACCGTGGGCTGTGTTCCCTCCATCGGCGTCGCGGTATATGAACCGGGGCATGTCATCCGTACCGACTCGACGACCACCCACTCCTTCACGGTTGGCGAGCTGTCGGGACTGATTACTCCCCGGGCCTCGGAAATCGCCGATGACCTGAAAGCTACCGGCCCCAGCGAGGTGACGACCAACATATGGGG
>DAOWCR010000030.1 GCA_030639445.1 Dehalococcoidales bacterium | reverse complement strand
GCGGCGGCCACCTCGGCGGCAATTGCTTTCCCCGATGACTATGACGTCACCTCCGAGGATTGTAGCCTGTTTGTGGCCATTGCTACCGGCAGTGAGGATGGCGATGCCTATAAAATTGACGCCGCCCTGGCCCCAGACAACTCTACGGCCACCGACCTGAACGTCGGCCTGGCCCATGGTCTGAGCAATATTGACCTTACCGGCCTATCCGTAGACGGCGACGCCACTGCCGCCAACTTACTGGCCGGCGCGGCGACAAGTTCCCAGACTTACTTTAGTGCCGACGGCGGCAGCACCTGGAAAAGGAGCCGTAGAGCGCCGACCGGGGGGTCCAAGACCAGCACACTTATGGCACCGGATTTCGGCACCAGCGGCACTGCTTATTCCACCACCAGCGGCGACGAGAGCGCTTTCTCCGTAACCCATAACAGCGGCGTCACCTGGAACCAGGTCGGCTTAATTGATAGCGCCGTAAGCAGTATCGTTGACCTGGCACCCTCTCCCGTTTACCACCAGGACAACACGCTATTCCTGCTCACCTTCGGCAGCGAGCATAGCCTGTGGCGGAGTGCCAACAGCGGCGCCACGTGGCAGAGGATATTCACCAGCGCCCTGACCAGCGTCGACAGTCTTGACCTGGTCGAGCTCTCCCCCCGGTACGGCAACAGCGACCAGGTAGTGTACCTCGCCGGAAGCAGTAACAGCCGCGCCGCCATATGGAAATCAACCGACAACGGCCAGAACTTCACCCTCCGTCTCACCGCTGACCCCACTACCGGCGCGGCCATCACCGTCAACGCCTGGGCAGTGGTCGATGACTCTACCCTGTTCCTCGGCAGCTATGATGGCAGTAAAGGACTGGTCTACCTGACCACCAATGGCGGTTTATCTTACACTACCGGAACAATCGTCGGCAGCCAGAGTTTTTACTCTCTGGTCCTGTCACCCGATTACGAACAGGACGAGACTATACTTATCGGCAACAGCAGCGGCTGGGTGTACCAGTCCACTGACAATGGCGCCTCATTCCAGTCACTGCCCACATATGCTACGTCGTCACCGCTCACCGGCGCAATAACCGTTGCCTTTGACCCCGATTTCAGCCACAACCACACCGTCTATGCCGCCAGCGCCACCGCTGATGAGGGCGTCTACCGCTTTATCACCGGCTCCGGAACGGAGTGGGAAAGCATCGATAGCAACCTGCCCAGCGACGCCACGCTCAGCCAGGTAGTAGTGGCCGCGGGGGGCACTCTATACAGCGCTAACTCCCAGGCCGATGGCGGCCTGGAGCGCTGCCTGGAACCGACCTATTCCCTGGGACCGGTCTTCGAGACGGCAACCCGTGGTCTCAGTGACAATGCCACGCTCTCCGGACTATGGCGGCACGGCCACCGGCTATGGTCGGTGGACACCGCCACCACCCGGCTGATGACTTTTAACGATAGCTTGACTTCACCGGTTACTTCAACTTCGCCCGCCGACTCAGCCGCCGGCATCGGCACCTTTATCAATTACACCGTCAGTAATACCAGCATCGACTGGGAACCGGTGAGCGGGGCCACCAGCTATCAGTGGCAGCTTGATTATGACACCGATTTCTCCACGGTCCCCAGCGGCTTTGAAGGCAGCACCAATACTAGCTCAGCCCGGCTGCCCACCCTGGAACCGGGGGCTACTTACTACTGGCGGGTGAGAGTCAGCCAGCCGGTATACAGTCCATGGTCCGCCAAACAGTCATTCACCACCAGCCTGGACACCGAGTCAGCCGTTCTCAGGCTGGAAAGCCCCGAAGCCGGTGCCACCGGAGTACCGATAAAACCGCTATTCCAGTGGAGCGCGGTAACCGGCGCCGATAAATACGAACTGCTGCTCAGTGCCGATATTCACTTTACCAACCCCTCAATTATCAAGACCGGCACCTACGCCTTACCGGCCACTGCCTGGCAGGGTAACCTCAGCCTGGACTATGACACCACTTACTACTGGAAGGTAAGAGCACGCAACGTTGATACTTACAGTGCCTGGAGCGCGGTGGGCGCCTTCACCACGGAGTCAACCCCGGTGCCGCCGGTTTCAACACCCGCGCTGTCACCGACAATGTCATTGCCCCTGCCGACCATGCCCTCCCCGATATCACCGCCACCACCATTGATATTACCGCCCGCGCCGTCTCCGCCAACCACCCCGACCCAGCCCTCAATGGCACCCAGCTGGGTAATATACCTTATTGGTGCCCTCCTCCTGACGATTCTTCTGCTGTTTGTTATCATCCTGGTATTGATTCTGGGAGGCAGGCGTCCCTGGCCCGGCAGGTATAACCCGTAACGCCAGCTAAAACAACAACTACTCCAAACACCGCCCTTTGCTCAAACGCCAAGGTATGTTATATTACCTTTTAGGAAACCGGCAAACCTGAGGTACTAAAAATTGATATGCGCTAACTGCGGCCAAAGAACCAGTGGAGACTACTGTCAGCACTGTCACTATCCGCTGTTCGGGGAAAGCCAGGAAAAACAGCGGAAGGCCCGGATATGGGCCAGGGAACAGGCAAAGCGGGAAGCCAGGGAAAAGACAAAAAGAGAATACGAAGAAGCCAGAGAGAAAGCAATACAAGAATATGCCGCCGCCATCGAGAAAGCCAAACTGGAAGCGGAAGAGGCCAGAATAACCAAAGAGAAGGCCAAACTGGAGGCGGCAGAAGCTAGAAAAGCGAGAAGGGCGAAAAGGCAGGCCAGGAAGCAGGCTAGACTGGAAGCCAAAGCCACCAGGAAATGGACGAAGCTGGAAGCCAGGGAAACGGCCAGAAAAGAATATCAGGAAGCCAGAAAGAAGGCGATAAGAGAATACGCCACCGCCATCGAGAAAGCGAAACTGGAAGCCGAAGAAGCCAGAAAAGCCAGGGAAAAAGCCAAGCTGGAGGCCGAAGAAAGGAAACAAGCCAGGGAGGCAGAAAAGCAGGCCAGCAAACAGGCGGAACGGGAAGCCGGGGAAAAAGCCAAACTGGAGGCCGAGGAAGCCAAAAAAGCGCAGGAAGCGGCAGAGCAGGCCCGTAAACAGGCGGAACAGGAAGCCAGGGAGGCGGCAAAACAGGCCCGGCAACAGGCAAAACGGGAAGCCAAAGAAAAGGCAAAACAGGAGGCCGGGGAAGCCAGAGAGAAAGCCAGAAGGGAATACGCCGCCGCCATTGAAAAAGCCAGGCTCAGGGCCGAAGAAGCCAGGAAAGCCAGGGAAAAGGCCAAACTGGAGGCTGAGGAGGCCAAAAAGACCGGGGAAGCGGAAAAACGGGCGGAACGGGAAGCCAGGGAAAAAGCCAAACTGGAGGCCGAGGAAGCTAAAAAAGCGCAGGAAACGGCAGAGCAGGCCCGTAAACAGGCGGAACGGGAAGCCAGGGAGGCGGCAAAACAGGCCCGGCAACAGGCGAAACAGGAAGCTAAAGAAAAGGTGAAACTAGAGGCCGAGGAAGCCAGAGAGAAGTCCAGAAGGGAATACGCCGCCGCCATTGAGAAAGCCAGGCTCAGGGCCGAAGAAGCCAGGAAAGCCAGGGAAAAGGCCAAACTGGAGGCCGAGGAAGCCAAAAAAGCACAGGAAGCGGAAGAGCAGGCGGAACAGGAAGCCAGGGAAAAGGCCAGAAGAGATTACGAAGCCTCCATGGAGAAAGCGAAACAAGAAGCGGCGGAAGCCAGAAAAACCAGGGGAAAGGCCAAGCTGAAGGCCAAAAAACCCGGGAAAACCGGAGGGAAGGCCAGAGAAGCGAAACAAGACAGAGAAGTGGAAGAGCAAGCCCGGGAACAGGTGGCACAGATTAAAAAGCAAATTGAGGAAAGCCTGAAACGGATAGAGCGCCTTCAGGAAGAACTAAGCCAGAAGAAAGTCGGGACAAAAGAAACGATGCAAAAGCTGGCCGATATATCAAAAAGGATAGATGACGACCGGTCGTCTCAATAATCCAGTAAAAACACCTGGGTACTGACCGGTAGACTTGACGGAGTGAGCGACAACTTGGGCTGGGTGGCAATCTGCTCTGTTCCCATTTCCTTGAGGAATTTTTCCACGGTACCCAGCTCCCGTTTTAGCGCCGGGGTCTTGTAGTGCATCGGCACCACCACTTCCGGTTCCAGCTGGCGAATTACCTCGGCCGCCATCGGCGCATCAATCGTGGATATCCCGCCCACCGGAAGCAGGAGCACGTCCACATCACCTATCTCCTCTACCTGCTCAGTGGTCAGCACATGGCCCAGGTCACCAAGGTGACATATGGCTACCCCGTCCACCTCCATAAGAAAGACCGTGTTCTTACCCTTCTCTTTACCCCCCACCGCATCATGGAAGGTCGGTATCCCGATAATCAGGACACCGCTAATTTCGTACTCTCCGGGCCCGGTGACCAGCTTGGGCTCGCCACCAACTCCCTTAACGTAAGCATGGGACGGGTGCTGATGGCTTACCGTGACGATATCGGCCGTTGGCTTATCCGGGGAATAACCCAGGTCCGGTGGTATCGGGTCAGTAATAATTACCGCCTGTTTCCCCCTGATCCGAAAGCAGGAATGACCGAACCAGTTAATATCCATCTGCCCAAATATAGCACAGGTGAGTTTTACGGTCAAGGAACGCGACGACTGTTTAGCGCCTTCGCCCTCCTGGTTTTTATCAGGTGCCCCCGTTTCCCGGTATTCCCCTTCCCCTGGCTAATTCGCCGGGCCAGCCAGCAAAGGGTCCGGGGTCCTGAGATTTAATACTATCGGCACAGAAACCGGTTGCCCGATTTACCTTATACGCTTGCACTTTATACCGAGTATGCTAGAATACAGTTATGTAGTTTAGGGAATCATACGAGGGCACCCCTGACCCGCGGGTAGAAGTATGAAAGTTTTACTAATTGAGGACAATCCCGAGATATTAGAAGCGGTGGCTATGATTCTTGAGCTCAGATGGCCCGAGGCTGGCTTGATTACCACCTTTTTCGGGGGCAGGGGAGTGGAGTTAGTCCGGAAAGAAGCTCCGGACATCGTTATCCTCGATCTCGGCCTGCCCGATTTAGACGGCTTTCAGGTACTGCGTCAGATTCGCAGCTTCTCCGATGTACCGTTAATTATCTTCACCGCCAAGGAAGCGGAAGTGGATGTCATCAAGGGGCTGGAACTGGGCGCTGATGACTATATTGTCAAGCCCTTCGCCACCGGTGAGTTTTTGGCCCGGGTGAAAGCGGTGCTTCGCCGCCGGAAAATACCGGAAAGCGGTGCCGGGATTGCCGGGAAGCTTTACATCAGGGGCGAGTTGAGGGTTGACTTTACCAGCATGGAGGTTAGCATTGGCAATGAAGTCCTAAAGCTGAGCCCCAGCGAGTATAGCCTGCTTTATCAGTTGGTGACCAACGAGGGCATGGTGCTCTCCAACGAGGCCCTCCTGGAGAAGGCTTTGGGGCCGGAGCACAAAGCTGACATTGAATATCTCAGAACCTGTATCAAGAGACTCAAGAATGAACTGGAGAAGAAGCCCGGCATCACGACCCTGATATTCGATGTGGAAGGGACGGGCTACAAGTTCCTCGGCGCGTAAGACCGTCCGTATTGATTTGACAACGGTCCGCCTCCGCTTTTGTCTGCCACAAATATTACCCTCAGGGCGCCCGCCGGTTATCACTCGCCGTCATATCATCATCGCTCCACCCGTTAGCTATTGCCGGCCAGCCATAACGGTAAGCCGGGGCCGGGGTACGTGTCTGCCCTGGCCCCGAAATTTTTCTTGACAAGTAATTACCAAAGATGTTAAATTAATATCGGTTAGCAGTCTTAGCCTTAGAGTGCTAACGGGAGATTGAGATGTTATCCGCCCGAACCGGAACCATACTCAGGTCGATAGTGGGACAGTATATTGCCCGGGCGATACCCGTGCCATCACAGGACATCGCCAGCGACCCCGAGCTGGGAGTAAGCTCGGCTACCGTCCGTAACGAGATGGCCCGCCTGGAGCAGGAAGGCTATATCACCCGCGCCCACCCCTCCGCCGGCAGCATCCCCTCGGATAACGGCTACCGCTACTACGTGGCATCGTTAAAAGATGTCCGGCTCTCCCCGACCGAGCAGCGCTTCCTCAGCCACCTCTTCCACCAGGTAGAGAAAGAGCTGGAGAAGTGGCTCAGTCTGGCCGCCACGCTCCTGGCCCAGCAAGTACAAAATGTCGCCGTCGTCACCATGCCCAAGTCAACGGACTGCCGACTGAAGCACCTGGAACTGGTCGCCCTGCAGGACTCTCTGGCGCTGGTGGTCCTGGTCCTTCACGGCGCCAAGCTGAAGCAGCAGCTGGTACTCTGGGAACGGATTATATCTCAACCGGAGCTAACGGCGATGGCCAACAAACTAAATGAGACTTATGCCGGCCTGACCCGCCGCAAGATTCTGGCCAAAGACGCTATCCTCTCCTCCACCGAAAAGCAGCTAACCGACCTCCTGGTAAAGATGATGCAGGATGAAGATGCGCGGGAGTACGAAGTGCCTTATCTCGATGGTCTGCACTTTATGCTAAACCAGCCCGAATTCACCCACAGCCATAAAATGCTCGGCTTAATGGAACTGGTGGAGCACCGAAACCTGCTGCCGACCCTCGCCCCGAAGAAACTGGAAAGTCAACAGGTGCGGGTAATTATCGGCAAGGAGAATCAAGACGAGGTTTTCCACAACTACAGCCTGGTCATCAGCAAATACGGTATCCCGGAAGAAGCCGAGGGCACGGTAAGCGTGCTTGGCCCCACCCGGATGCCCTACGCCCACACCATCTCCACCGTAGGCTATCTGGCCTCGCTGCTGAGCGGGCTGGTGGCGGTATTATACGGCAAAGAACCGCCTCCCGGGCCAGCCCGGCCTGATACCGGCTGACCATGACCAAAAGATGAGAACCGTCCCACTCTGCCACCGGTTTTTCTCTTTTCGGAATGTAGAGACGGGGATGAAGTGACTAAAGTCATATTAATAAACCGGCGAGTAAGGTAGACTAAATCAGGAAAAACAATGATGCCACCAGAAGCAGAAGAAAATTTAAACAATGAAGCCGCTCCGGAAGTCCCGGAGACGGAGGATATCGAGAGCCTGAAACAGGCGCTGGCCGAGGAAAAGGAGAAGGCGGAAAGCTACCTGGCCAGCTGGCAAAGGGCCCAGGCCGACTTCATTAACTACAAGCGGCGCCACGAACAGGACCGGCAGGAGTTCCGCCAGTTCGCCAATGCCAGCCTCATACTCGGCCTTTTACCTGTCCTGGACGACCTGGAACGGGCCCTGAATTCTACCGCGCCGAAACCGGCCAGGCACTCCTGGATAGACGGCATCAGGCTGATTACGCGCAAGTTCCAGACCACCCTTGAGGCCCAGGGACTGACCCCGATTGAGGCGCTGGGCCAGCCTTTTGACCCCAACCTGCACGAAGCAGTCAGGCAGGATAAAGGTGAAGAAGGCATAGTTATTGAAGAAGTAAGAAAAGGTTACAAGTTACATGATAGCGTTATCCGGCCAACTATGGCCGTAGTTGGCCATGGAGAAGAGGCAGAAAAGGAGGACGGATAAATGGCCAGAGTGATAGGTATTGATTTAGGCACCACTAATTCCGCCGTGGCGGTAATGGAGGCCGGCGAGCCGGTAATCATTACTAACGCCGAGGGCGGGCGCATTACCCCGTCGACCGTCGCCACGAACAAGAACGGGGAACGCCTGGCGGGACAGGTAGCCAAGCGCCAGGCGGTAACCAATCCCGATAATACCATCTTCAGCATCAAACGCCTGATGGGGCGCAAGTACGACGAACCGAGCACGGAATACGACCGCAAAATGCTGCCCTTCAAGATAACGAAAGCCACCAACGGCGACGCCCGGGTAGTCATGGGCGCCAAAGATTACAGCCCTCCCGAAATCTCGGCGATGATTCTGCAAAAACTGAAAACGGACGCTGAAGCTTACCTCGGGGAGAAAGTCACCGAAGCCGTCATCACCGTGCCGGCCTACTTCAACGATAGCCAGCGGCAGGCCACCAAGGACGCCGGTAAAATCGCCGGCCTGGAGGTGCTGCGCATCGTCAACGAACCCACCGCCGCTGCCCTGGCCTACGGGCTGGACAAAAAACATGACGAGACCATCGCCGTCTATGACCTGGGCGGCGGCACCTTTGATATCTCCATCCTTGAGCTGGGCGAAGGCACTTTCCAGGTCAAGTCAACCAACGGCGATACCCACCTCGGCGGCGACGACTTTGACCAGAGAGTTATGGACTGGCTTTGCGATGAGTTCAAGCGAGACCAGGGCATAGACCTGAGACAGGATAAAATGGCCCTCCAGCGACTGAAAGAAGCTGCCGAAAAGGCCAAGAGCGAGCTGTCCACCGTCCAGCAGACCGAGGTAAACCTCCCCTTCGTCACCGCCGACGCCAGCGGCCCCAAGCACCTGAACATCCCCCTTACCCGGGCGAAGCTGGAGCAGCTGGTCATGGATTTAGTGGAGAAAACCATCGGGCCCTGCAAGCAGGCGCTGGAAGACGCCGAAAAGACCACCGCCCAGATTGACGAAGTGATTCTGGTCGGCGGGCAGACCCGGATGCCGCTGGTACAGGAAAAAGTAAAGCAATTCTTCAACAAGGAACTCCACAAGGGGGTCAACCCGGATGAGGTGGTCGCCGTCGGGGCCGCCATCCAGGCCGGGGTGCTGAAAGGGGATGTCAAGGACATCCTGCTGCTTGATGTTACCCCCCTTACCCTGGGTATCGAGACCCTGGGCAGCGTGGCGACGCCCCTCATCCCGCGCAACACCACCATCCCCACCTCCAAGAGCCAGATTTTCAGCACGGCGGCGGACAACCAGCCCAGCGTGGAGATTCACGTCCTCCAGGGGGAAAGACCCATGGCCGCCGATAACCGGACACTGGGGCGCTTCATGCTGGACGGTATCCTGCCGTCGCCGCGCGGCATGCCCCAGGTTGAGGTCAGCTTTGACATTGACGCCAACGGCATCCTCAGCGTCAAGGCGATTGATAAGGGCACCGGCCGGGAGCAGAAGATAACCATCACCGCCTCCAGCGGACTGAGCAAGGAAGAAGTAGCAAAGATGCAGAAAGAAGCGGAACTGCACGCCACCGAGGACGCCAGGCGCCGCGAGGAGGTAGAAGTACGCAACACCGCGGATACCCTGGCCTATACCGCCGAGAAGACCCTCCGCGAGCAGAAGGACAAGATACCTGCCGACCTGAACCAGGAAGTAGAAAGTAAGGTAGCCGCGGTACGCTCGGCCCTGCCGGGCACTGATATTGACGCCATCCGGCAGGCCACTCAGGAACTGTCCGAAGCGATGCAAAAAGTCGGCGCCGCCGTTTACCAGCAGCAGGCACCACCACCGCCGGGCGAGGCGCCGCCGCCGGAAGGTGAAGCTCCGCCCAGCCCGGAAGAAGGAGAGGGTGGTGAAGGCGAAGGCACGGTAGAAGGCGAGTTCCGCGAGGTATAAAATAGTTAATAAGGGAATTATGCAGGAGCGAAATCCCCTTCAGGATATATGGTCCTTCCTGTACAGGAAGGATGGTGACCTCACCCCCTTTATCCCCCTCTCCTGGAATTAAGGAGAGGGGGAGTAATTTTTAGAGAGGCTTCGCCTCTCTTTTACTCTCCTTGCTCCGAGCTAATCATACGGCCGCCCTGATTCTCCCTGCTCTGAATCAATAAAGTGGTCTGTCTTAACTCTCCTTACTCTGGGTCAATGATGCGAGGTATTTTGACGCTTATTGCCCCGGGCTAATAACGGAGAGCATTCAAGAGGGCAAAAGTCTTGAAATATCCTTGCAGGGAGTTTTAGAGGGACGGAGTCCCTCTTTATAAATCCTCCCCCTTCCCCTTATCACAGGGGAAGGGGGAGAAAGGGGGATGGGGTTTCCATATAAAACCTAAAGGGGGATGGGGTCACCAAATAAAAAATTAACGGTGCGAGGTAGCAAATAATCTGC
>DAOWCR010000139.1 GCA_030639445.1 Dehalococcoidales bacterium | reverse complement strand
GGAGATTATGGTGGCGTCTCCGCCGTCCACCAGAGTCACCGCTTTCCCCAGTTCGAACGGGTAGTTCTCCTGGAATATGGTGGGCACGGGGGGATTTGATAGCCTGATGGCCACCGGCCCCACATGTTCGGCGGCGGCTCGGGTTACCTTCTTCGTCTCCACGGGGTCGGCTGGAGAAACGAGGACGAGGTTGGGTATGACGCGCAGCGCTGTTATCTCCTCAATAATCTGGTGGGAGCCGCCCATAAAACTCCAGAGCATACCGGAATTGCAGAGGACTATTTTCACATTGAGCTTGTCAAAGGCCACGTTCTGCCTTATCTGGTTGTAGGCCCGGCCCACGGCGAAGATACTGTGGCAGTGGGTGAACGGAACCTTCCCCGCCCCGGCCATGCCGGCGGCGGTGGTTATCAGGTTTGCCTCGGCAATGCCGACGTCATAAGTCCGGTCCGGGTAATCTTTTTCGAAAAGTTCCCCGGCGGCGGCGTGGGGAAAGTCGCCGTAGAGCAGGACGATATTATCATTTTTTTGGGCCAGCTCCACCATGGCCTCGTTGTAGGCGGCGTACATGGCTTTCATCTCGCCCGGGGACTCCATCACGTAGCTACGCTTCATTTTTTGCTCCCTCGTTCGTTATTCGGTCTGGCCGCAGGCTCTCCGTAATTAGTACTATCAGGTCAGCGCCTTGATGGCCTCGGCATACATTTCATCGGAGAGCGCGCAAAAATGCAGATTTTTATGCTCGAAAGAAGGCACGCCCTTGCATTTGGTGGTGTGGGCAATAATGGCGGAAGGCCGGCCTTTCACTTTAGCCGCGTTTTCCAGGGCGCCGAGAATCTCGTTGAAATTGTGGCCGTCTATCTCGGTGGTATCCCAGCCGAAGACCCGCCACTTTTCCGATAGCGGCATCAGGTTTATCCTCTCTGCCACGGTGGCGCCGGACTGGAACTTGTTATGGTCAACGATGGCCACCAGATTATCCACTTTATAGTGGGCCGCCGCCATGATGGCCTCCCAGACCTGTCCTTCGTTGCTTTCGCCGTCCCCGATGATACAGAAGACGCGGAAGCGCGGTACCGGTTTTCCTGACTTATCTTTAGGTGCCCCGATGCGGGCGGCCAGAGCTTCTCCCAGAGCGAATGATAGACCCTGCCCCAGTGACCCCCCGGAATACTCAATCCCGGGCACGATTCTTTCGGTATGGGCCTGTAAGAGGGCGCCGAACTGGCCGTAGTTGGCAAACTCTTTCTTGGAGAAGTAGCCCGCTTCGCCCAGGGCCGCGTACACCGTTTCGCAGCAGTGGGCTTTGGAGACAATCAGCCGGTCCCGGTCGGCCCACTGCGGATTTTTGGGGTCGTGCTTCATATGGTGGAACACCAGCGCCGTTACGATGTCCGCCTGCGAGAAAGAGCCTCCTATCCAGCCGGACTCGCCCGCTTTTATCATCTCCACGGCGTCTCTCCGCAGGGTCTTGGCTTTCTCCGCCAGCGCTTTGATTAGCTTTTCGTCGTGTGCCATAGCTACTACCTCTCTTCAAACGTGATGGCTACATTCTATACAATCTTCTGGTCAGGCGCAACCTGAACTGAGGATAGCGAAAGGTCATAGCCCCAGCCTGTCCGATATCTGGCGCATGCCCATAATGACATCGGTAATCAGGTCTCTCAGCTCCACCCCCAGCATGGCGGCCCCTTTTTCAATTATGGCGCGGTCCACGCTGGCGGCAAAAGCCCGGTCTTTCCATTTCTTCATCACCGACTTCGCTTCCAGGTCGGCGACGCTTCTTGATGGCCGGACCAGCGCCACGGCGGTGATAAACCCGGTCAGCTCGTCGATGGCATAGAGCACTTTCTCCAGGTTGCTCTGCGGCGCAACGTCATTGCATATCCCCCAGCCGTGAGAGATAGCCGCCCGTATGTATTCCTCCGGCCAGCCCCGCTCCTCTAAAATCTCCTTTGTTTTATGGCAGTGCTCTTCCGGGAAACGCTCGTAATCAAGGTCGTGCACCAGCCCGACAATCTGCCATTTGCCATCGTCTTCGCCCATCTTCCGCGCCAGGTAGCCCATGACTCCCGCCACGGCACAGGCGTGCTTCCTGAGGCTCTCACCCTGGTTAAACTCCTGAACAAGCGATAACGCTTCATCATAGGTTGGTATGTGCTCCGGCATTTGTTTCCCTCCTTATCCCTGTTGTCTTGTCTTCGCTATCTAAAACGGCGTCAATGTATGATATAGGAAAGAGGCGGGAAAAATCAATCGT
>DAOWCR010000003.1 GCA_030639445.1 Dehalococcoidales bacterium | reverse complement strand
TTCGTCACCGATATTCTCCCCGAGTCCATCTTGAATTACCCCGGACTGAGGACCATTCAATACCACCCCTCCCTGCTCCCCAGGCACCGCGGGGGGAGTGCCATTAACTGGGCGGTCATCAACGGCGAGACCAGGACCGGGATTACCATTCTGTGGCCCGACAGGGGAATAGACACCGGCTCCATTCTCTTGCAGAAAGAGGTGGAGATTGCGCCGGAGGACACGGTGGGGTCGCTCTATTTTGATAAGCTTTTCCCGATGGGGATAGCGGCCATAGTGGAGAGCCTGGAGCTAATCAGGCAGGGCCAAGCGCCCAGAATCCCCCAGGATGAATCACGGGCGACCTACGAAGGACTGTGCACCGAGCAGGACAGCGTCATTGACTGGCGGCAGCCCGCCGATAAAATCTATAATCTTATCCGGGGCACCAATCCTCAGCCGGGGGCGATAACCGGTCTCGGCGAGAAGCGGTTCAAAGTCTTTGATTCGGCACTGCTTGCCGGTGCGGCGAAAGGCTTACCCGGCGAAATCGTTGACATCACCGGCCAGGGATTTGTGGTGGCCGCCGCCGGCGGGGCAATTATGGTGAAACGGGTGCAGTTAGCCGGCGCTCCCAAGATAGGGGCGGCTGACTTTGCCGGGCAGGTAGGCCTGAAAACAGGCGACCGACTTGGCGGCCGGCCGTAGTGGCGCCACGCTGCCGGTCCCGGCAGTTGCGGGGCACTTGGAGCAAAGAGTATAATGGTGCCAAATGATTAAGGGTTATCTTCTTATCAAGCTGGTTCCAGGGTTGGAAGCGGAGGCAATGTCCCAGATTCGTGCTATTCCCGGAGTCGCTGACATCAATCTCGTGTTCGGACAGTGGGACGCCATTGCCGTGGCCGAATAAAAGCCTTTTTGAGCTGGCCCGGGTGGTTGTTGGCGAGGTGCGGGGAATACAGGGCGTCCAGGATACGGCGACACTGGTGCAGGGCGAACTGTAAGCGACTCCGGACACGGCGAGAGACATCCGGCAGCAAATACATCGGTAGATTTTCCCCTTAATCAGGAGCAGCTAAATGTCCGGGAAAGATATACCTCTGTTAGCGGTTACCCTGGGTGACATTACCGGCATAGGCCCGGAGATACTGGCCAAGGTGGTGGCTAAAGGACCGCCGGGAGACTGCCGCCTGCTGGTGGTGGATGACGCCCAGGTCCTGCGCGCCAGTTTTGACGCTTTAGGCGCCCGCTTTGATTTACCGGTTTTCTCTGATATCGGAGAGGCGGTGGGCAGTAAAGCCCCGGTCTTGGTGCTTGACCTGGCCCGGGGCGGCAGGGAACTGCTGGCCCTGGGACGGCCTCATCCCGATGCCGGGCAGATGGCGACGGAATCCCTGATGAAAGCGGCTACTCTGGCCCTGGAGGGCCGGGTGGACGGGGTTGTCTTCGGGCCTCTGGTCAAGGAGACCCTGCATCTCGGGGCGAAGAAATACAATGACGAAGGAGAAATTTTAAAGCCGCTGCTGCGGGCTCCGGATATGAAGTCGGTAGCCAAAAGCGGTGACATCTTCCGGGTGACTATTGCCGAGCATGTGCCCCTGAGAAAAGTGCCTGATATGATTACCCGGCAGAGCGTCCTGACCGCCATTGCAGTTCTGCAGGAGACCCTGCTCTTCTACGGACTGAAGTCGCCGCGCATCGCGGTGGCCGCCCTGAATCCCCATGCCGGAGAGGGTGGCCTGGTGGGGCGGGAGGAGATAGACGAAATTGCGCCCGCCATTCAGGAAGCCAGGACAAAAGGTATTGACGTTCTGGGGCCTATCCCCGCCGATACCGTTTACGTGCGTGCTTTTAAAGGCCAGTTTAACGGTGTGGTCAGCCTCTACCATGACCAGGCGAATATCGCCCTGAAGGCGGCCAGCTTCGGTGAGATTGTCATTCTCTTCGCGCGCTGTCCTATCGTTATGACTACCCCCAGCCACGGCCCGGCCTACGGCAAAGCGGGGAAGGGCACCGCTGACCCCGATAACCTGCGGGCGGCCATAGAGACGGCGGCACTTCTGGCCAGGCGTAAGTAACCGCGGCGTGAAGGACGGCGCCTCGTTCAGCTTTCTCTTTTCTCAACGATTTCAAAGAGCACATTGTTCGGACCGGTGACGAAGGCGGCCCGGATACCCGGTTGGGGCTGGAAAGGTTCGACGACGAACTCCGCGCCGCTGGCTTTCAGGTCGGCGACGGCTCCATCCATATCGTCTACCTCAAGCCCGAGGTGGTGTAGCCCGAAGCGGGGTCCCTTCCAGGCGTCATCGGCCCCGGTGCCATTAGAGATGCGTATCGGGATACCCCCGAGGTCCAGGTCCACCAGCTTTCTACCCCCGGATTCTTGCTCCTTGAGGTACCTGGCGCCCATAACCCGGGTATAAAACTGGATGACTTTCTCGGGTTCGGGGCTGGTCAGGTGAGTATGGTCATGCTTGTATGATGCCATCGTTTATCCCTCCTTTCCGTTGCCTTGCATTATAGATAGGGCCTGACTTGATGTCAACACTCGGGCAAAGAGGACGGCGTTCTAAATCCCGGCATAGACCCTTTTCCGCCGTTTGTTTTATCTCTGTTCAGGGTGCTAAAATCAGCACGGGTTAACTTGTCATGCGTAGAGGTAAATATCACGGCCACACCGCGCCGGCCGGGGATGAGGTGCACCTGCGTCACCTCACCGTGGATGAAGCGCTGTTAAAACTTGACCAGTACCTGGATGACGCTTTTATGGCCGGTTTATACCAGGTCAGGGTGATTCACGGCAAGGGCACCGGGACGCTGCGTCATGCCGTCCGGCAGCGGCTGGCCGAGCACTCCCTGGTCAAGTCATACCGGCCCGGCGGCTACGGGGAGGGGGGAGGCGGGGTGACCGTCGTGGAGCTGGCCGAGAAATGACCGTTCACCCTGACCGTCCGCCAGAGATTGAAAGAGATATGGCTTTTCCGCTATAATACCCCTGTGATTCGTGGTGAGTGTAGCCCAGCGGTCTAAGGCGCCAGGTTGTGGCCCTGGAGATCGAGGGTTCAAATCCCTCCACTCACCCCACTTTATTAGGAGCTACTTCCGCTCTTTCTTCCGCCGCGCCGCCGTCTCCTTTTTCACCCGGGTATAGGTCTCCCAGTCCACACCGATGGCAATGGGCACGGTGATGCCGCCGTCGACTTCGAGATTGATGCCGGTAATCATCCGGGCTTTACTGGAGGCGAGAAAAACGGCCGCATCGGCCACGTCTTCCGGCGTGGGCATGTCCTGTAACGGGTACAGCTTTTTCATCGCCTCAAGGCGCTCCGGTGTGGTATCTTGCTTGAGCATCGGGGTGATAACATTCCCCGGGGAAATGCCGTTGACCGTAATCTGGTAGTGACCAAGCTCAAAGGAGAGCTGGCGGGTAAGCCCCCAGATGCCGGCTTTGGAAGAAGTGTAGTGCACCCCGCCAAGCATGGTCATGCGGGCACCCGAGTAAGAGATAATATTGACGATTCTGCCGCCGCCCCGCTGTTTCATGGAAGGGATAACCGCCTGGCAGCAATTAAAAGCCCCGTCCAGATTAACGGACAGGACTCTGTCCCATTCCGCTTTCTCCATATCCTCAATCAAGAGGCAGCTGGTGGCCCCGGCGTTGTTGACCAGAATATCGAGGCCTCCCCACTCTTGAACTATCCGGTCCACCATTGCTCTGACTTCGGCTTCCTCGGCGACACTGGCCGGAATAACCAGAGAACGGCGGCCCAGGGTGGCTATCTCGGCGGCCGTACCGTCAGCCTTCTCCCGGTTAACGTCGTTGACCACGATATCCGCGCCTTCTCCGGCCAGTCCCAGGGCAATGGCCCGGCCGATGCCGCTGCCGCTCCCGGTGACCAGGGCAATCTTGTCCTTCAAATCCATGTCCATCGGTGCTTACCTCCGCTTGATTAGAACCCGAGGTGCACGGATTTGTCAAGCAACTGTTGGGTGGCTCTGTCTAACGGCGGGGGTTTAACGGACAGGCCTGACCGGAGAACGGCCATGCGTCATATCTAGTCAAGCAGGTCAAGCACCCATCCCGGGGTTATTTTGGCTACCAGGTTGCCTTCCTGGGTGTGCGGGGCGCCGCATTGAAAGCAGGTAACCTCGTCGTAGGAGCGCAGCAGTTGGCCCCCACACCTTTGGCATTTGCTGGTCGCCGATGACTTGATAACTTTAACTGTAATCTCCGGCATTGTTCCTCCTTTTCGGTCTAAGGTAAGACGTCAGTGCGGAACAGAAGCTAAAGATTTATACTGGTTTCATAAATAATTTGTAAATTTCTCGGTGTTCGTGTTATTTTGGGTCTTGACAAAAGCAGTGCCGGCTTGTTTACTTTTCATAGCGGTGGTGGTGGTGGTAATTATCAAGGCGAGTCCTGCGTTTTGGGGCGCCCATAGCTCAGCGGACAGAGCATCGGTCTTCGGAACCGAGGGTCGAGGGTTCGAATCCCTCTGGGCGCGTTATTATTCCGGCGAAGGGCGCAGGCGCCCGGCTGGCGGCTCAGGTCATCATCGGAAGCCCGGCAGAGAACAGGCCGATTTAAAAGTCAGCTCGGCCTGGCGGTTATCAACATAGCCCGGGTTGACCTTACCGGGAAGCGCCATTGCCGAAGCGGTCGTTCAGCGCCCGGTATTCCTCCCATATCTCCCCGGGAAGGCGGTCACCGAATCCGGTGAAGAACTCTTTAATGTTTTTCAGGTCGTCTGCCCAGTCGTCCGGGGAGACGGAGAGCAGTTTCTCCATGACCTTGGCCGGTATATCCAGGCCGGACATATCAATGGCGCCGGGGGCGGGCACATAGCCGATAGGCGTTTCTTCGGCAGCGGCTTCGTCCCGGCAGCGCTTGACTATCCAGTCCAGCACCCTGAGATTCTCACCGAACCCGGGCCAGGGCAGCTTACCCCGCTCGTCGGTACGGAACCAGTTGACATGGAATATCTTGGGTGGATTGGTGAGTTTTTTACCGGTCGCCAGCCAGTAGCCGAAGTAGTCAGCCATATTGTAGCCGCAGAACGGCAGCATGGCCATGGGGTCACGCCGTACTTCACCGAGCTTACCATACTGGGCGGCGGTGCGTTCCGAAGCCATGGTGGCGCCAACAAAGACGCCGTGCTGCCAGTTGAATGACTGGTAGACCAGGGGTGCCAGGCGTGCCCGGCGGCCACCAAAGAGGAACGCGGAAATCGGCACACCTTCGGGGTCCTGCCAGTTCGGGGCGATGCAGGGACACTGTGACGCCGGGGTGGTAAAACGACTGTTGGGGTGGGCTCCAGTTACGGTTTTACCATCTTCGTCGGTCATGCCCGGCCGCCAGTAATTTCCTTGCCAGTCCTGGGCTTCCGCCGGGGGAGGACCATCTCCATCTTCCCACCAGACAGTCCCGTCCGGTTTGAGGGCAACGTTGGTATAGATGGTGTTTTTCTGGGTGGTAGCCATGGCGTTGGGGTTTGTCTGCCAGTTGGTGCCGGGAACCACACCGAAGAAACCGGTCTCGGGGTTAACCGCCCACAGGCGCCCATCCTCCTTAATCCGCATCCAGGCAATATCGTCGCCGATGGTCACCACCTTAAATCCTTTGGCCTTTAGTGCCTCAGGAGGGACCAGCATGGCCAGGTTAGTCTTGCCACAGGCACTGGGAAAAGCACCCGCGATGTAGGTCATCCGGCCCTGCGGGTCCTGGATGCCGACGATGAGCATATGCTCGGCCAGCCAGCCTTCCTGTCGGCCCAGGTAACTGGCGATACGGAGGGAAAGGCATTTCTTGCCCAGCAGGACGTTGCCTCCATAGCCACTGCCGACGCTCCAGATGGTGTTATCCTCCGGGAACTGAAGGATGAGACGCTTATTTATGTCCCGTTCCGCCTTGCCGTGGAGAGCTTTAGTAAACTTACCATCGGTGCCAAGCGCATTTAGTACTGCCTGGCCCATGTTGGTCATGATGCGCATGTTCAGGACGACATAGATACTGTCGGAGAGTTCCACGCCAATTTTGCTAAAAGGTGAGCCGATAGGTCCCATGGAAAACGGGATGACATACATGGTGCGGCCTCTCATGGAACCCCGGAAAATGGCACCGGCCCTTTCGTAGCCTTCTTCCGGGCTCATCCAGTTGTTGGTCGGGCCGGCATCCTCTTTCCGTCTGGTGCAGATAAAGGTCAGGTGCTCGGTGCGGGCGACATCGTTTGTGGCGGTACGATGGTAGGCACAGCCCGGGAGCTTTTCCTGGTTGAGCTGGATAAGTTCCCCGGTGGCAAAAGCCTGTTTCTCCAGGCGTTCTTTCTCCGCCTCCGAACCGTCGCACCAGACAATATTATCGGGCTGGCAGAGTTCAGCGCATTCTTTAACCCAGTTTTTCAGCTTAATGTTACCGGTCATCGGCTATCCTCGTCGCATAATTCAGAATTAAATTGAAGGGGCACTAACCCCTTCTGGAAATCCTGCCTCGTCTGACGAGAAGGTTTAATCAGCAAGTCCCACTCGTTTATTATAGCACACCTTAATCTCAAAAAGAATAGCCAGTCTGTAATTTTTTACCGGCTTCCGTCTTTATAGAGTTCCCTTGATAAATAGCCGGTTAATGGTATAAACTAAATAACGGCTTATGATTCGTAAGTGCCGGGCCGGTGATGCCCGGAGGATGTACCTTATCATCAACGAGGCCGCCAGAGCTTATGATGGCGTGATACCGGCGGACCGCTACCACCAGCCCTATATGCCGATGGAAGAGCTGGAAGAGGAGATGAAGCGGGTTACCTTCTACGGCTGGGAAGAGAACGGGGAGCTTGTCGGTATAATGGGGGTGGAACCGATTGAAGATGTGACCCTTATCCGCCATTCCTATGTGCTGCCTTGGTGGCAGGGAAAAGGCATTGGCCGCCGACTTTTAAATCATGTCAGGGAGCTGGTAACCACATCCCGTCTGCTGGTCGGGACCTGGGCTGACGCCCGCTGGGCAATCGCTTTTTACCAGAAGCACGGCTTCCGCCGGCTGCCCGATAAAGACGAGCTGTTAAAGAAATACTGGGATATCCCGCAGCGCCAGATTGAGACCTCGGTAGTGCTGGGGTTGCATATCGAGAAGGGCACAAAGGAGTCACCACGATGAATATTAAATGGTTGGCCAGGATGCTGCAAGCTACCGCCATAACGGTCACCCTGGTTGCGGTCTGTCAGGAACTGGAAAAACCCAGGGAAGAAAGAAAGTGGCACGGGCAGGTGGCCGGTTTCATTCCGTATGACTTCCGGCTGCCGACCATCGAGAGGTTTAAGGAGTCGTACTGGAACCCGTATGAGAGCCGCGTTTTTTCGCCCGAGGTATTCGGCATCGGCTGGGCCATCAATTTTTACGCCCTGCTGGAGAAGATAAGGCTTATCGGGGAGGGTGACGGTTCGGAAGAAGATTTCCTGATGCCGGGCCCGCATATGAAAGAGGTGTTGACGCACGCTCTGGAGGCGGAGTGAAGCCCGGTGGCCTGGAAGCAAACCGGAAATAACCGGGTAGAAAGGAAAGCGGTCAGCGTCCTGCCAGGGCTATGAAACAGACAGAGACGGCACTGTTTATCGAAGAGAAAATCAAGGCATTTGTATTCACCAGCCCCCGGAACCGCATACCGGCGTCGGATGCCGATATTATTTTTGACGAGCCGCTGGTGCAGTATGCCGATGGTGACGACCCCATCTTTACCGAGTACCGGACCATTATTGCCTCCACCCACCTCACCCCCCGCGAGGCGCTGGCTCAAGCCGAGAATAAGAGTCCGGAAGGGCTGCCGGACCGTCTCTCCGTTATCAGCTGGGTGCTGCCCATTACCCGGAAAACGCGGGAATCCAACCACCCGCAGACGGAAACTCCGTCCCGTGCCTGGTCATATACCCGCTGGTATGGCGAGAAGTTTAACGAGGCCCTGCGATGGCACGTGGTGGAGCTACTCGTGGAAATGGGGTGCCTGGCCGTCGCCCCGATGATGCAGCCTTATTTTAAAACTTTAACCAATGAGAAGGGGCCTTATTCCAACTGGTCGGAGCGGGATATCGCCTACGCCGCCGGGCTGGGCACTTTCAGCCTTTCTGACGGCTTTATCACCGAGCGCGGCATCGCCCACCGCTGCGGCAGTGTGGTCACCGACCTGTCACTGCCGGCCAGTCCCCGGACGGCGAAAGACCATTACGCCAACTGCCTTTTCTATGTCAATAATAAATGTCGAGACTGTATTGTCCGCTGCCCGGCCGGGGCCATCAGCGAGAGCGGCCACGACAAGATAAGATGTCGCGACTACCTGCAGGATGATATCGGCTATCTGCGAAAAGAGTATGACGTGGGCGTGGCTGGCTGCGGGTTATGCCAGACCAGGGTGCCCTGCGAGTCCCGAAACCCGGCGGGGAAGGTGAGTCGTTAGCTATTCTTCCCCCAACACCCTATCCCCTTTAATTTTCATCATCCTTACCGGTATTATCCGGTTGGTCAGGTCATTATCACTTCTGGTATAGACTTTGATATAGTTGGCGGTGAGGCCGGACCAGACGCCTTTATCTCGCTTTTCCCACAGCACCGGCATCGTCCGGTCCAGAAAACGCTGCTGGAAGCTCCGGGCGCTTTCTTTGGCCAGTGCCAGCATTTCTCCACTCCGCTGCTTCTTAATCTTAGTGTCTACCTGTCCGGGCATCCGGGCGGCCTCCGTCCCGGGGCGGGGTGAGTAGGGGAAGACGTGAATGCGGGCGAACGCCATCCGCCGGCAGAAGTCAAAGCTCTCCCGGAATTCCGCCCCGGTCTCGCCGGGGAAGCCGACGATGATATCGGTGGTGATGGCGGCCTCCGGCACCACCCCCCGAATCAGGGAGACGGCTTCCCGGTAGTCTCTGGTAGTATAGCGTCGCTTCATCCGGCTGAGCACGGCGTTGCTGCCGCTCTGGAGGGACAGGTGGAAGTGGGGACACAGCCTCTGGTCCTGCCACAGCGCGATAAGCTCGGGGGAGATTTCCCGGGGTTGGAGGGAAGATAGCCTGAGCCTGGTTACCCCGGTCTCCGCCAGGATACGCTCCAGCAGCCCTTTCAAGTTGACTCCATCGCTGCGATACGCACCGATTTCCGTCCCGGTCAGCACCACCTCTTTGGCACCACTGGCCACCCTCTGCCCGACCTCGGCCATAACCTGGCGGGCAGGCACGCTTTTTTCGTTCCCCCGCACCAGGGGCACGATGCAGTAGGTACAGAAGTTCCGACAGCCGTCCTGCACCTTGATAAAGGCGCGGGTCCGATAGCCGTCAGCCGGGTATTCCATCCGGGTGGTGGAGGGACAGCTCGGGCCGCCGGATTCCCGTAATCGCTGGAACAGAAACGGCTTCTGCTTGTTGCCCAGGACAAGGTCAACCCCGTCAATACGGGCTATCTCCCGGGACGACCGCTCGGCGTAGCAGCCGATAGCCACCAGCCGGGCGCCGGGGTTCCGGCGGCGGGCCAGACGGAGCAGGTGGCGCGACTTGCGGTCGGCAATATGGGTCACCGTGCAGGTGTTCAGGACATAGATATCCGCTTTGTCGGTCGGCGATACCAGCTCGTACCCGGCCTCGGCCGATTGCCGGGCAAAAAGCTCGGTCTCCGCCTGGTTGAGTTTACAGCCCAGGCAGTCAAAGGCAATTTTGGTGCTTTTAATATTCACTTCACCTGTCATTATACTGCCCCGATTTTAAGTGGGTCAAAATTGGGCAAAAACTGAAACGGCACTTGCAAATAACCTGAAATTATGGTAGAAAATTAACTAGACCCGTCAAGGGGGTACGATATGGTTCGTAAGATTGTAGAGCGGGTCCCTGACGAGCAGCTGCAAAAGGACCTGGAGAAATACCGGCAGCGGGCTCTCGAGCTGGGGGCTACTGATGCCAGGGTCATTACCGCTGACAAGGTGGTGATTGACGAGAGGGTGCTGGCCAAATGTACCTATCCCAAATGCACCCGCTATGGAACCAACATCAACTGTCCTCCCTACGCAATGAGCTTAGACCAGGTTAGAAAAGTAGTTAGTAACTTTCGTTATGCCCTGTTTATCAAGCTGGAGGTACCCTCTGAGAAGATAGCTGGTCCTGAGGCCAGAGACAAAAATCTGGATGCTCCTTGGCGAAAAAAAATAAATGAGATCACTGCGAAGATTGAGGCTGAGGCTTTCCACGGTAGCTACTACCTGGCGCTAGCGTTCGGCAGCGGGCCATGCATGAGTATCTTTTGTCCTGATACCGACTGCCGTGCTCTGGTACCGGGACAGGCCTGCCCACATCGCTTAAAGGCCAGGTCCCCCATGGAAGCGGTTGGCATGGACGTTTACACCATGGCCACTAAGGTCGGCTGGGACATTTATCCTATTGGAGAAGCCACATTATCATCAGAAGTGCCCTATGGATTAAGACTGGCATTAGTGCTTATCGGATAACTCTTCCCCTCCGTTGGCGGAGATAAGAAGAAAAGGAGTAAGGTTGACTAGTAATCACTATAACAGGGTTGTCATTACCGGGGTGGGCATGCTCACTCCCCTGGGCCTGGATGCCACTACTACCTGGGAGGGCCTTATTGCCGGCAAGTCCGGGATTGATTATATTACCCTGTGTGATGCGGAGCCTCTAGCGACCAAGTTTGCCGGCGAGGTAAAGGGATTTGAGCCCACGGATTACATGGCCCGCAAGGAAGCCCGCCACATGGACCGCTTTGCCCAACTGGCCGTAGCGGCCAGCCGCGGCGCGGTGGCGCAGGCCGGACTGAATATCAATCAAAGCAATTATGATGACATCGGTGTCATTATCGGTAGCGGGATTGGCGGGCTGACCACCTTATTTGAGCAGGCCAAAGTGCTGCTGGAAAAAGGGCCGGATAGGGTAAGCCCGTTCCTGGCCCCGATGATGATATCTGATATGGCGGCTGCCCAGGTATCGATTGTGCTGGGGGTCAAGGGGCTGAACCTCTGCACCACCTCCGCCTGTTCCAGCGGCTCGGACGCCATTGGCGCCGCCTGTGAACTCATCAAGCATGGCGATACCCAGGTTATGCTGGCCGGCGGCACCGAGGCCATCATAAACCCGCTGGGTATTACCGCTTTCAATGCCCTGAAAGCCATCTCCACCAGAAATGACGCGCCGCAGTTGGCTTCCCGTCCTTTTGATGCCGAGCGCGATGGCTTTGTCATCAGTGAAGGGGCCTGCGTGCTGGTTTTGGAAAGCCTGGAGCATGCCCGGGAGAGAGGAGCCGATATTTTAGGTGAAGTCCTGGCTTACGGCGCCACGGCTGATTCCCATCACGTGACCCAGCCGATTGAAAATGGCGAGGGCGCGGCCAGGGCCATGCGAGTGGCTCTGAAAAAGGTGGGAATTGCCCCCACTGAAATTGATTATATCAACGCCCACGGCACCTCTACCCCCCTGAACGATGCCATGGAGACCAGGGCCATAAAAACCGTTTTTGGGGACTATGCCTACCAGATGCCGATAAGCTCCACCAAGTCAATGCTGGGGCATCTTATCGGCTGTGCCGGCGCCGTCGAGGCGACCATCTGCCTTATGGTTATCCGAAATGGCGTTATCCCGCCGACCATCAACCTGACGGACCCTGACCCGGAATGCGATTTGGATTACGTGCCCAACGTCGCTCGCCAGGCCAGAGTTACCACCGCGCTTTCCAATTCCTTCGGCTTCGGCGGTCATAATTCGGTCCTGGTCTTACGGGAGTATGCTGAGGCCTGAGCTTGAGCCATTGTCGCTGGAATCTTCGGCCATCGGTTCCGGACCAACTTCTGGTAAATAACTCAAGTTTTCCCCCGCTAATCGTCCAACTCCTGTATAATCGCGGTCTCACCGAACCGGCGCAGCTACAGGCCTTCCTCACCGGCGATAAAAGTCAGTCGGCTGACCCTTTCCTGATGCCCGATATGCACCAGGCGGTGGCCCGGGTTTACCGGGCTTTGCTCGCCGGCGAAAAGATGGCTATCTATGGCGACTATGACGCTGACGGCATCAGCGCCACCGCCTTGCTCGTCAAAGGGCTGGCCATCCTCGGTGGCGAAGCCGTTCCTTACATACCACACCGCCTGACCGAAGGCTACGGTCTCAGAAAAGCGGCCCTGGAGAACCTTTACCGGCAGGGCGTCAGCCTGGTGATTACCGTCGACTGCGGCATCACCAGCCTGGCCGAGGTGAAAAAGGCGAGGCGGCTGGGACTTGACATAATTATTACCGACCATCATACCCCCCTGCCTGAAATTCCACCGGCTACGGCTATCATCAACCCCAGGATGCCCGATTCCACCTACCCCTTCTCGGAACTGGCCGGCGTTGGCGTGGCCCTCAAGCTGCTCCAGGCCCTGTTCCGGAGCGTCGGGCGGGAAGAACACCTGGCTAAGCTGATGGACCTGGCGGCGCTGGGCACCATCGCTGACGTATCGCCGCTGCTGGGGGAAAACCGTTATCTGGTGAGAGAAGGATTGAAGCTGATTAACACGGCTCCCCAGCCCGGTATCAGGGAAATGATAGCTCAGGCCGGGTTAAAACCGGGCAGCATTGATGCCGAAAATATCTCCTGGACTATTGCCCCGCGCTTGAATGCCGCCGGCCGACTGGAACACGCCATTACCAGCTATAAGTTGCTGATGACAGAGTCAACCGAAGAGGCCTACCGGCTGGCGGCCTGGCTGGACCAGAAGAACGCGGAACGGCAGAAACTGACCGTCGCTACTCTGGACAGGGCCCGGGAGCAGGTGCTGGCGGAAGGGATTTCACCGCTGCTGATAGCCGGTGACCGGGACTACCTGATTGGCATTGCCGGGCTGGTCGCCGGCCGGCTATCGGAGGAGTTCTACCGCCCGGCCATCGTTATCAGGACCGGCGAGAAAGTAAGCAGCGGCAGCTGCCGCAGTATCCCCGAGTTCAACATTATCGCCGCCCTGAACCAGTGCAGCCGTCTGCTTTCCCAGTTCGGCGGGCACTCTCAGGCCGCCGGCTTTACCCTGCCGACCCGAAATTTGCCCCGCCTGCAACAGACACTCCGGGAGCTGGCCACCGCCCAGCTGGCCGGGGTTGACCTGCGCCCCCACCTGGATATTGACGCCGAGGTTACCCTGCCTGGCCTCGGCGGGGACACTTTCTCCGTAATGCAGCAGCTGGCTCCCTTTGGACGTGGCAATCCGGTGCCCACCTTTCTCAGTCGCCGGGTGGAGGTTATGAATTGCCGTCCCATGGGTAGTGGCGGCGAGCACCTGAGGCTGAAACTGAAGCAGGACGGTTCGGTCTGGGACGGGGTCGGCTTCCGGTTGGGCGGCTATCTGTCCGAGGTAGCCCCTTCCCTTGATATTGTTTATAACCTGGAAATAGACCGGTGGGGTGGGGAAGAGAGACTGCGACTCAATATCCTGGACTTTGCCCCGGCTGTCTGAAGTACCTGGCATCGGCTCTAAAGAATTTAAGGTGTTCTTCCGGTCTTCCGGGGCCAGATTTTAACCGCCGGCGTGTTGAGCATGATGAATATACCGATAGCGGTAAGACCGGCAAATACCAGCCAGACACCCTGGTAGCTGCCCCAGTTATCAAAGACCCATCCGGAAACTGGCGGCCCGATCATGTTCCCCAGCATCAGTACGCCCCAGACGAAACCGATAATGGTGCCAAATTTATTTTGGCCGAAGTATTCCCTCACCAGTAAGGCCAGTATGGGGATGTTGCCCCCATAACCCATTCCGAGGAAGATAATGGCGGGCACCAGCAGCCAGGTACCGACGGCCGGGACGTATTCAAAACAGAGCAGTCCCAGGGTTAGTATGGCCAGCGCGCCGGCGGACAGCCGTCTTTTATCGAATTTATCGCCAAGCCAGCCGAAACCAAGACGGCCGCCGATACTTAGCAGCGGGATAGCCGTGGCTACCAGGCCGGACATTGACCGGGTGATGCCGAGACTGCTGAGGTAGGGCATGACATGGGTGATTACCGCTCCCACCGCGATGAACTGGGGCATCAGGGCCAGCGCCAGGTGCCAGAAGGCCCGGCTTTTCAGGGCCTGCTTCACTCCGGCATCCGCCCTGGGGGCCGGTACGGCGGCCACCTCCGCCTCCGGTATCACCGTGCTCGGCAGCTCACCATCGGGCAGGTAGCCATACTGTTCCGGCTTGTGCCGGACCAGCAGTGACAGCGGCAGACCGATGATAAAGACACCTATGCCCAGGATAACCATTGCCGTCCGCCAGTCATAAGTATCAATAAGCTTGACCATTACCGGGACCAGGAATCCGCTGGCGCCGTAGCCGCAGACCATGATGCCGATGGCCAGACCTACTTTCCGGCGGAACCAGTTGGTCACGGCTGCCATCGTTACCGTGGTGCCGGAACTGCTCATGCCGATGGCCGTGAGAACGGCGGCGATGTAGAATATGCTGAGAGAGTCCGTCCGGCTGAGGAGCAGCAGACCCAGGCCGGTAATGAACACTCCGCCGAATATCAGCCTTCTCGGACCCCAGCGGTCAACGAGTATGCCGACCAGCGGGGCAACGAGGCCCACTTCCAGGCCGCGTATCGATTGGGCAAACGAAATCTGCGCGTAGCTCCAGCCGAACTCATCGGCAATCGGTTCAAAGATGGCGGTGAACCCGTAGAAAATAACCCCGCTCGTGTACAGCGCAATCAAAAAACAGGCGCCGACAATCCACCACCCGTAGAACACTTTTGAGGGTTTTAAATCCAAAGGCAGCCTCTATATAAATCTATTCCGGTATCTCCAGGATAGGGACCGCGGTGAGCCGGCCTCGCTTTCAAGGTTGGCCCATCGCACTTTTGACCAGCGCACCGCCGGCGTCAAACGCTTTCAGGTTCGGCTCTCGCACCTTCACTGGCGACTTGCCGGCCAGGACCTGCTTCACTTCCTGGCGGTTGAGGAGCGGGGATAGCTGGCACAGGGCGCCCACCATGACTACGTTGGTCAAAAGGCTGTCGCCAATCTCCCGGGCGCATTCGGTGGCTTTGATAAGGTAACCCTTTTTGCCTGATTTCTTAAGGGCGGCGGCAATGCTTTCATCGGTCGGGTAGGTATCCATCTCCATATTGCACAGCACCGTCGGCTCCTGGTAATCGTTGAGCAAGTAGCGGCCGTCCGCGGCCAGCATCTGGAAGTTACGCAGCATCTCCAGAGTCTCAAAACCCAGGATGATATCCACTTTGCCCGCCGGAATCAGCGGCGAATATATCTCATCATCGCTTATCCTCAGGTGTGAGACTACCGAACCGCCCCGCTGCGCCGCCCCGATGGTCTCCACGGCGAGGACTTCATGCCCCTGGTTGATGAAATATTCCGCCAGGATACTGGAGGCAAACAGGTTACCCTGCCCGCCGACGCCGGCAATGAGTATATTCAAGTTCATGTTATGGCTCCCCTCTGGCATACCGCCACGCACATGCCGCACTCGACGCAGGCCGCCTGGTCAATGGTGGCTTTCTTGTTACTGAAATGTATCGCCGGGCAGCCGAAGTACTCAATGCAAATCTTGCAGCCGTTGCAGAGGTCAGGGTTCAGGCTGACCTTGCGCGGGGTAAAGCCGATGTCACCATTCCGCCTGCCCAGCAGGTAGCACGGTGAGGAAGCGATGATGACCGAGACGCCTTTCTCTTTGGCCGCTTTCTCCAGTGCCCCGGCAACCTCGGCAATATTATAGGGGTTAACCGTCCGCGCGCTGGTGGCTCCGGCGGCGGTGGCCAGTTTGGCAATATCTATGGCGACCGCTGGCCGGCCGGTAATGTCAGTATCGCTGCCGGGGTGGGGCTGAAAACCGGTCATGGCCGTGGTGCGGTTATCACAGACAATCGCCACCAT
Source organism: Dehalococcoidales bacterium (assembly GCA_030639445.1). GTDB lineage: Bacteria > Chloroflexota > Dehalococcoidia > Dehalococcoidales > RBG-16-60-22. The sequence continues at coordinate 2,189 of DAOWCR010000003.1, read as the reverse complement.
ATCCACGGCGTTGTGAATGGCGTTTATCAGGCCGAGGACGCCGTTGTGGAAAAAGGTGGAGTCGCCGATGATGGAGAAGACCGGCTGCTTGGTGCCGCTGTAAGCGACGCCGGTAGCCATCGGTATGGATGAGCCCATGCAGTAGATGGTTGACTGCAGCTCCAGGGGGAGGAAAGAGCCGGCGTCATAGCAGCCGATGTCCCCGGTGACCACGCCGTGGGTCTTGCGGGCCATCAGCTTGAGCGCGTGCAGCAGACCGCGGTAGGCGCACCCGACGCACTGGGTGCGGGTCCGCACCGGAATCTTTATTTCCAGAGGTGCCGTCCGGGGGACTGATTTTTCCAGTTCGGGATAAAGCGCGGCCAGCGATTTGAGCACTATCCCCGTGGAAAGCTCTCCCTCCATGGGAAGAAAACCGCTCCGTCCCACTATCTCTACTTTGATATCCCTATCATAAAAAAGCTCTTTGAGCATACCTTCGACGATGGGCTCACTGTCCTCGTAGACCACCAGCTTATTCATCCGGTGGGCGAACCCGGCTACTTTGTCTCCGGGGAGAGGCAGGGTGCCCAGTTTGAGCACCGGGAACTTTTTCCCCAGTATCTTTTCCGCCTCCCGGACATAGGCGTAGCCGATGCCGCAGGCCACCAGGCCGATATTGCCCTCGCCCTTTTCCACGTGATTGAAAGGGCTATCTTCCATAATCTGTAACAATTCCGGCTGCTTTTTATTCAGCCACCGGTGCCTTATCACCGGCCGGAGGACGCCGCCGGCTTCCGGCTCTTTGACCGCACTCATGATGAAGCGGGAGCGGTCATCGGTGAAGAAGGGTTCTTTGCCATTGCCGGTTATTTCTTCCAGGCTGACCTGGCTGCGGGCGTGACAGACGCGCATCACCGGCCGCACGATAAAGCACAGCTCCGTCTTTTCCGAAAGCTCGAAGGCCGCCCTGACCATGTCCTTGGCTTCCTGGGGACACCAGGGGTCGAATACCGGCAGGTGAGCGTCCAGATGGGTGATAATCCGGCTGTCTTCTTCGTTCTGGGAGGAGTTTCCACCGGGGTCGTCTCCGGAAATGAGCACCAGTCCGCCGCGGACACCGGTATAGTTCAGGTGCATCAGGAAGTCCAGGGCAACGTTCGTCCCGTTATGCTTCATCACCGCCATGGCGCGAGTATGGCAGAGAGAGGCGCCCAGGGCTATCTCCAGGGCCACTTTTTCGTTGATGCACCACTCCACGCGGACGTCCGCGTATTTGGCCGCATATTCCAGCACCTCGGAAGCAGGCGTACCGGGATAGCCGGCCACCACCTTCACCCCCTTCTCCACCGCCCCCCTCCCCATGGCTTCATTGCCCATTAAATATTCTTTCTTGGCCATGAAACTCCTTTGCCTTACCGGAACAGGTTCCCGGAGATTACCATGCGCTGGACTTCTGAGGTCCCTTCGTATATCTCGGTCAGCTTGGCATCGCGGAAGTAGCGCTGCATCGGGGAGTCCATCATATAGCCGTAGCCGCCGAAGACCTGAATCCCGAAGGTGGTGGCTCTCATGGCCAGCTCGGTGGCATAGACCTTGGCCATGGCGGCCTGGGTGCGGAAGGGCTGTCCCTGGTCGGCCAGCCAGGCAGCCTGGTAGGTGAGCAGCCGGGCGGCTTCAAGCTCGGTGGCGATATCCGCCAGCCGCCAGCCAATCGATTGATACGAAGCGATGGCGGCGCCGAACTGCTGCCGCTGCTTGGCATATTCCACGGCTTTATCCAGAACGGCCTGGGTGATGCCCAGCGCCTGGGCGGCAATGCCTATCCGCCCGTGGTCAATGGTCTCCAGGAAGAGGCGCATTCCCTTCCCTTCCTCGCCGAGGCGATTGGCCGCCGGTATCCGGCAGTCCTCAAATACCTGGTCGGCGTTGGTCGCCGCCCGCATACCCAGCTTGTCGTATTTCTTGCCCTTACTGTAACCCGGCGTCCCCGCCTCCGCCAGAAAGGCGGTCATGCCCCGGCTCCCCAGCTCCGGGATATTGGCGAAGAGCAGCACCATGTCGCAGACATCGCCGTTGGTGATGAATATCTTGGTGCCGTTGAGGATATAGTCATCTCCATCCCTGACGGCCGTCATCTGTACATTGCTGATGTCGCTGCCCGCCTCGGACTCGGTTATGGCCATAGCGCCTACTTTTTCCCCTTTCAC
>DAOWCR010000093.1 GCA_030639445.1 Dehalococcoidales bacterium | reverse complement strand
TTCTCCCGGCCCAGGGCGAAAACGTCGGTGACACCGACGATGATGGCCCTTTCTCCTTTGAACCGCTCCACCACCTGCCGGAGATACTCATAGCGCCACTCCTCATCGGGGTCAGGGGGCACATAACCGTCCAGGTCTTTCTCCGATTTGATTGCCGGTTCAATGGGCACGGGGTTGTCCTCGGTGGTGTAACGGACCAGCCCGCCCCACTGGTCTCGCTCAATCCTCTTACCGGCATCCACCACCTCGTAGCTCCAGGACTGGGTCCTGTCGATGAACCGAATCCCATCTAAATCCATATGCTCAACGAAGTCTTCGTAGGAAGCGCCGGGCAGTATGGCGTCCCTTACTTTTTTGGCCACTCTTTCGAAATGAGGCACCGTGTCCGGCTCCTCGAGTTTAATTGCTTTGAGCACACGCTCCAGACCGGTAAGTTTCGGCATCACTCCCCCCTTCTAAGGTTTCCCGATAAGGGCGGCGGCCGTTTTCGCCGTGGTGGGCCCGTCCTTGGCATGGGCGTCGGCGCCAATTTCGGCCGCCCACGCTCCGGTGGTGGGCGCGCCGCCGACCATTACCCTGACCTTATCTCTCAGCCCGGCGGCTTGCAAAGCTTCAATTGTCCGGGCGGCGTTGGGCATGGTCATCGTCAGCAGGGACGACATCCCGAGGATGTGAAAGTCGCCTTCTCTCACTGCGGCGCAAAAGTCCTCCGGAGTAACGTCAACGCCCAGGTCGGTCACTTCCCAGCCATTTCCCTTTAACATCATGACCACGATGTTTTTACCGAGGTCATGTACATCACCCTGCACGGTGCCGATGACAAATTTGCCCATGAAAGAGGCGTGCTCCTGGCGCAGCCCGGGTTCCAGGAGCTCCAACGCCTGTGATACCGCCTCTCCCGAGACAATCAGCTCCGGGAGAAAATACTCGCCCCGGGCAAACAGGTCACCGACCTTCCGGATACCGGGGACCAGGCCCTGGTTCAGAATTTCACCGGCGGGAATACCGTCATCGAGGGCTTTCTCCGCCAGCTGAAAAACGGTATCGTTGTCACCTTTAACTACGGCCCGGCTTATGGCAGCGAAATTAACCACGTTGCCTCCATACGGTCAGTTTACCTGAGAGCCTCGTGGAATTTTTTCAACCTGGACTGGAATTCCGGTTTATCCCAGACCTCCCGGTTGACCAGCGTCTGCGGGATTTCGCCGCGGATAATCTGGGCAACCTGTTTGGCGATTTCCTGCCACATGGTGGTAAAGAACTCATCGGTAAAACATAAAGCGTGAGGCGTGACGACGACATTTTCCATCTTGAGCAGGGGATTATCGGGAGGCGTCGGCTCCTGCTCAAACACGTCCAGTCCCGCCCCCTGTATCACCCCGTCCTGCAGGGCTTTTATCAGCGCCGCTTCGTCCACGATGGGTCCGCGGGCCGTGTTTATCAGAAAGGCGGTCTTCTTCATCCGGCGCAGTTCTTTTTCCCCGATTAAGTGGCGGGTCTCCGCGTTGAGCGGGCAGCTGATGTTCAGGAAATCCGATTCGGCCAGCACCGTGTCCATGTCCACCAGCGCTACGCCAACATCAGCCGCGGCTTCCGGCTTCAAATACGGGTCACAGGCGATGTGTTTCAGGCCGAAGGGCCGGGCCAGTTTAAACATCTCGTGGCCGATATTCCCGGCGCCTATCGAACCCAGCGTCTTTCCGGTCAGGCCGATGCCGTGGTACCGGTCTCTTTCCGCCCACCGCCCCTCGCGAATCAGCTTGTCCTTGATTCGGAGGCGCGTGCTTAAAGTCAGGATAAAAGTCATGATGGTGACGGCCATCGGGCGCCGGACCGCCGGGGGAACGATACACAGCAGCACTGCGGCCTCGTTGAGGGCGGGGACGTCAACCGAATCATAGCCCACGCCGCCGCGCAGGAGGGCCAGCAGCTGGTCATTTCCGGCGAGGGAGCGCGCCGTCCACTTGGGGACGAAACCAACCGCGATGTCAAAGCCCCGTAGCTGCTCCGGGGTGACCTCGGGTGAAAGTGACGGAAACATTCCGTACTCTACGCCGGGTATTTCCTCCAGAAACTTTGGCCCGGGTCCGGGGCCGGTCGATTTTCCGTCTTTATCGAAGAGGTCCCTGGTAATGCCGACTCTGGCTTTTCTGCCCATGCTGTTTTCTCCTTCCGATGTCAGATTGGTGATAACCAATTATAGCACAGTCACGTCGTGACTGGCCTCAGTCTTCCCGCAGGCTCTCTGGCGTTAGTTTATAATAGTCGTTCTGGCAGGGGAAGCCTTCGCTGATGTAGAGGGCACGCTCTTCAAGGTCCATTATCATGGAAAACAGAGTGGTCCATTGCATGATACCCTCTACCCGGTCGTCCAGGTGGCGGCAGATGGACTGGGGGTAGCTGAAGTGGTCCCGGAACAAGCGCTGGAAACTGCCGACATCAATATTACCCTGGTCCGGCTCCAGGAGCTGACGGGCGCGGTGGCCGCGGTAAATGGTGTCCGGGTACAGGGACTTGATAATATCGGTCAGGTCTTCCCGGTTGGTGAGGGTGAGAAAGTGGTTGCTGTGGGTAAGGATGCCTCCCTCGGGATACAGGAGGCCGGTATCCACCGGGGAGACCTCCAGGTCAATGGCGGCACCGTCCCGGTGGGCGATAAGAAAATTTCCCGAAACCGTGGCCCTGGTGCCCAGGACGGCCTTTAATGCCTGGCTGAAATTTTCGGCATTGAGGATACCCCGCATCATGATGAGGCAGGGCGGCGTCTGGGCCTCAAACCTGTCCCGGCTTGAGGCCATACCATTGAAGCAAACCCCCACCCCCGCCGAGTTCATGCCCCGGTGGGCAAGATTGCCGGCTTCCGGCTGGGTAACCACGTTTGGCCTGCCGGTCTGCTCTACTTCCAGGATTACGTTGAACTCCTGGAAACGGGGTAGCCAGTCCCAGCTCTGTCCTAAAAGGGTATGGCCGTCTTTAGTTACCTGAGGCAGGGCGGCGACGGAGGTGCAGCCGCCGCTTCCGGAGAAGGGGACGATGCCCCGCGCCAGGTTAATCTCATACCGGGCATTCAGGGCAACGATTTCCTCAAGGGAGAGGTCTGCTCCCCGGGCCACCCCCTCCAGTTCCTCCAGGATACCGGCATCATATTCGCCGATGACCGGGACCAGGTCCCGGCACTGCTTCAGGATATCGGGACGCCCGGCTCCCCACAGGGTGTGCCACATATCGAAATAAGTGTCCACGTTACGGCGGATAAGCTCCCGGGCCCGGGTGCCATACTGCTGGCCGCAGTCGAAAGGTTTACCTTTAACCGAAATCACCGGTAACCGCGGTGAAGTCATCTATCACCTCCTGGCGGGCTCATCACAAATCTGGAGTAATATGCCGGCGCAACTTTTTGGCGGTGAGCTTTTCAACTAGAATACACCGCTCTCGCACCTCCGTCAAGGGCGTGCCGGCGGATACCCCGGTGCGGGCGGAACCGCCGGCTGATTTTCTTGACAAAAGCAGGCCAACTACGTAGAGTATTCACGGCCGGATGGCGCTGACGTGATTGGCGAGACACGTTGAGAAAATATCGTCTCTTGAAGGTACCAGCGGCAAAGAGGAGGTAGACCGTGCCAGTATGTATGGAGCCCATCGGCCATGTGGTCAATGATGTAGCGTCAGCGGTGGACTGCGGCTGGGCAGAGGTGGCATCAAAAATAGTTATCAGGGAGCACCTTGCCCCGGCACTATCCGGTCTGGGCGATTTTTCCCACCTGCTGGTCGTATTCTGGATGCACCAGGCTAAATCTCCGACGGTCCTCCGGCGGAGGCCCCAGGGCCGGGAGGATATGCCGGAGGTGGGGCTCTTCTCCCAGCGGTCAAAGCACCGCCCCAATCCCATCGGCATTACCACGGTAGCGCTGGTCAAGGTCAGCGGTAATGAAATCGTGGTGCGGGGTCTCGACGCCATCAACGGTACGCCGGTGCTGGATATCAAGCCTTACTACCCTGACTATGACTGCCGTGCCGGGACGCGGGTGCCGGAGTGGGTTGACCGCTTGATGGCGGACTATTTTTAAAAGACGATTTACGGTAGTGACTGATATGGCGAAGGGCCGTCCCTCAGAGCGAGAAACGGCCTTTTAATTTTTACCTGACGGCAAAGAGTGGCGGCTAAAAGCCCGTTATCATTTGCCCCGGCAGCCAGAGGATTATCTGCGGGAAGGCAATCAACAGACCGAGCCCAACCACGATGATGAGAACATAGGGAATTACCCCCCGGATGATATGACCGGTGGTTACCCCCAACGATGGGTCAGCGGCACCCCGGAGGTAAAATATGGCGTAGGCGAAGGGAGGGGTCAGGAAAGAAGTCTGCAGGTTGACGCATATCATCATGGCAAACCAGAGTTCGTCAAAGCCGAGCGCGGCGCCAATCGGTGTTATGATAGGAACGATAATGAACAGTATCCCCAGCCAGTCAATGAAATAGCCCAGCAGGAAAACGACGAACATGATAGCGGCAAAGATGCCCCATCTGCCGCCGGGAGCACCCATGATAATCTGTGTCACTGCTTCCGCGCCACCGGCACGTATAAAGATACCCACGAAGGCATAAGCTGTGGCACCAATAGCTAATACCATCGCCGAGATAATTAGCGTTTGCCGCGCCGTTTCTTTGAGCATACTAAGGTTAAACCGCCGGTTGGCAACAGCGAGCAATGTAGCCGCGACAGCACCCACCCCGGCGGCTTCCGTCGGCGTGGCAACACCCATGAAAATACTCCCCAAAACTGCCATAATCAATGCCGCTGGCGGCGCC
>DAOWCR010000050.1 GCA_030639445.1 Dehalococcoidales bacterium | reverse complement strand
TTGAGTTCACATTGTATACTTATACTCAATTGCTTTTAGTGTAACTTTCTCATCTCTCTATCATCAATCAAATTCTGTAATCTTCTACCTATGGTGGGCGATAAAGGCGATCACCGAAACAATCTCTGGCCAGACCAGGGCTGAACCAAACTATGCTGTGTGATACGTTCCAGAACCATATAGTAGAATAGAAGAAGAGCATCTAGTCAGGCTTTTTCATGTGAGCGAAAACATCTACGGTAAACTTGATTCTGGTTGTCGCTTGTCGGATGAGAAGGTAAGGGGGACAAAGGGGGATGGGGTTACCTGATAAACCTAAAGATAGGAAAAACGACCGGGAGATTGATATTTTGGCTGACGACAGCCTCACATTAAGAAGACTCAGCGGCGACCGGCCGACATTGTTTCCAGTGCCAGCTTATCCATCTCAAGCTGGACGGGTATGGGGTAATCACCGGTAAAGCAGGCCAGGCAGAAAGTATTCCTGGGCAGGGCAACGGCTTTGATCAACCCCTTGATACTCAGGTAGCCCAGCGAATCCGCCCCGATAAAGTCACGAATTTCCGGTACCGTCTTCTGCGCCGCAATTAGCTCCGCGCGGGTAGCCATGTCCACGCCGAAGAAACAGGGGTAACGGATAGGTGGAGCGCAGATACGCATGTGCACTTCTTTCGCCCCGGCCCTTCTGAGCTCCTTTACCACGCTGGGCGTAGTGGTGCCGCGCACGATACTATCATCGACCACCACCAGCCGTTTGCCTTCCAGCATCTGGGGCATGGGATTGAATTTCAATTTAACGCCAAGGTCCCGGATGCGCTGGTCGGGTTCGATAAAGGTGCGCCCGACATAGCGGTTCTTAATCAACCCCTCACCAACGGGGATGCCGGACTGGCGAGAATAACCAATGGCGGCGCTAGTGGCCGAATCAGGCACGCCGATAACCAGGTCAGCCTTAACCGGATGTTCCTGTGCCAGCCCCACCCCCATGGCCTGCCGGGCCGGGGAAAGCAGCCGTCCGTTAATCACACTGTCCGGACGGGCAAAATAGATATACTCAAAAATACACAGCCCCATTCTATCTACTTTATCCCGGAAACTCTCGATACCGCCCCCGGTAATAGAAACTATCTCTCCGGGTTCAACCTTCCGGACAAAGCTGGCACCGATATGGTCCAGAGCACAGGTTTCCGAGGCGATTACCCAGCCGCCGTCAATCGTCCCCAGACACAACGGGCGCACGCCGAAGTGGTCGCGGACGCCGAACAGGGTGTCCTTCGTCAAAATGGTCAGAGAATATGCCCCCTGAAGCCGGCGCATGGCATATTTTATCTTATCTATCCAGTCTTTCTCGGGGGATGAGATAATCAGGTTGGCAATAACCTCGGTATCCGTAGAACTGCGGAAGGTATAACCCTGCCCGGAGAGTTCCTCGTACAGGTGCTCGGCATTGACAATATTACCGTTGTGCGCCACGGCAATAGTGTTTGGCCCTTTGCCCACGACAATAGGCTGAACATTGTATTCCTGGCTGGAACCCCTGGTGGAATAGCGGTTGTGACCGATGGCGATATTCCCGACCAGGCTGCTCAGCGATTCCTCGTTGAAGACCTGTGAGACCAGTCCCATTCTGGCGTAAACGTTGATTTTTTTACCATCGGCCGTGGCAATACCGGCGCTTTCCTGACCGCGGTGCTGAAGGGCGAATAAAGCAAAAAAGGTAAGCCGAGCTACATCCTCGTTGGGGGCATAGACACCAAAAATGCCGCAACTTTCGTGCAACTTTACCTGCCCTCTTAATTTATCCCGGCTGACCTTGTTCTTTGATTATAGCTTATTTTCTACTTCCCAGTCAACCTAATTAACCATGACACCGTGCTTTTAACCAGTCAATAACCACCGCCACCGCTCTATCGTCCTGCCGCAGCCTGTGCCCGGCCCCGTCCAGGACAACCAACTGCTTCGGCTCCAGCGCCTTTTTAAATAATTTACGGGCCTGGCTGACGTCTACCGTCTCGTCCCGGCGGCCGTGCACCAGCAGTAAAGGCCGGGGAGCGATTCCCGCCACGTACTCTATCGGACGCACCATTCTAAAGCCCTCCAGCCATTCTTCAACTGACGGTGGAAAATATTCATCCCGGATAACGCCAATATCGCGAAAGTGAGCCACGACCGATGACGGTTGGCCAACATCACTGACAAAGCCAAACTCCGCCGGGCAGGCACAGGCGGCCACTCCCGATACGCGGCTGTCCCGCGCTGCCACGTATACGGAGACCGCCGCCCCGCCACTGAAGCCAAGCAGGGACAGGCAAGACCGGTCCACCTCGGGTAAAGAAGATAAACAATCGATTACGCCTGCCAAATCCCTGGTCCAGCCCGGAAGGTCCAGGTTGCCGCCGCTATCCCCCGTTCCCCGGAAGTTAAAAATGAACACCGCAAAACCCTCTCGGCATATCTTTTCCGCAAGCAAAGGATAGCCACCGTTATCACCGGGCCCAGGGCGGTGTGCCGGGATACCGTGGCAGATGCCGACGGTGGGATATGGCACCCGGCCCTCCGGCAGGTGCAGCTGGCCGGAAATATTTATACCCTCGATATCCAGTGTCACTTTTCTTATCATTATGTCAACTTTAGCAGCGCAAAAAATTCTTTGTTCCCCCCGGCACCGAGGATGGGTGACGCCACCAGCCCCTTTAACCTGAAGTCATTCTCCACCACCCAGGCAATAAAGCGTCCCAGAACGGCGGCGTGCATTAAAGGCTCTTTGATTATTCCCCCCTTCCCCACCTCTCCCCGCCTGGCCTCAAACTGGGGTTTCACCAGCACCAGTAGAGGACCATCGTCCTTGAGCAGCGGCGCCACCGATGGAAGTACTTTCTTTACCGAGATAAAAGACAGGTCAATGGTTACCAGGCCTATTTTCTCCGGCAGAGAGAACGGATAGCGAGCGTTCACCCTCTCCATGACCACCACCCGCTCATCCCGCCGCAGACGGTAGTCCAACTGGCCATAACCCACGTCCACGGCATAGACTCGCTTTGCCCCGCGCTGGAGAAGACAGTCGGTAAAGCCGCCGGTGGAGGCACCGATATCCGCCGCCACCTTGCCGGAGACATCAAGTCGGAACTGGTCAAGGGCGTATTCCAGTTTGAGTCCGCCGCGACTGACAAAAGGCGGCGGTTTCAGGACAGTAATTTCCGCCTCTTCGTTAACGAGAGTGCCCGCCTTGGTAATGGTCTTCCCGGCCACCGCCACCTCCCCCGCCATAATCAGGGCCCGGGCTCTGGCCCGGCTATCTACCAGTCCTTTTTCCACCAGCAGACTGTCAATCCGCTTTCTGGCCACGATAAGAGTTTAGCATAACCAAGCGTTTGGTTTCAGCCTGATAGGTTAGACTACCTCACCTCCTTAATCCCCCTCTCCTTAAAAGGAGAGGGGGAAGTTTTGGTAAGAGGGGCTAACGCCCCTCTTAGACACCCCACACTGTTAATTCAGGGCGGGGGAGTTAAAGCACTCCCGTATTATTAATTCAGGGGAAGGGGGATAAAGGGGGATGGGGTTACCAGACATCTCTATACAGGGCGAGGTTAGCTGTGATATGATTTATCTGAACCCCTCGCTTCGCACTGATAAGGTGTAATGAGGTATTTGAGTTGGAGGTTAACTTAATGAGCGCTGAACTTGAGGAAAAAATAAAATCTTCCCTGGTGGACGGCAAGTTACCCTGTGCGGTCGCTTTTCAGATTGCTAAAGAGATAGGAGTCAGCCTGCGGGAAGTTGGCGAGGCGGCCAATAAGCTGTCAATTAAAATCAGCCGTTGCCAGCTGGGCTGCTTTCCGTAAACTTTAAGGTCAGGTATTTTGTTTATCAGAGCGGCTTGAAAAAAGCTTTTCGGTAACTTCTTCCCGGTTCAGGCCGCTAACCGCAATGACCTTGTTCCGGCTGGTATGACCCTTGACGATAGTTATTGCTCCTTTGCTCACGCCCAATGTCCGACTGAGGAAAGCTAAAAGCTCCTGGTTGGCCTTGCCTCTAACCGGCGGTGCCGCCACTCTTACCTGGAGGACGCCGGCAATCAAGCCAACCACCTCATTCCCGGCCGCGTTGGGTTGAACGCGCAGCGGGATTTTGGCTTCATTTTCAGGGAATGACGATGCCACGCAGCACCTCTCCCCGGTCCAGCATCTGGTAGGCTTCGTTGATTTCTTCAAGCTTGAAGTGGTGGGAGACCACCTGGCTCAAATTGACCGCACCCTGCTGCACGAGTTCGAGTATCCTGGGCATGTCTGACGCGTTGTAGTTCTTGGCGCCCATCACGTTAAGCTCCAGCCACATCAGGCGGTTGACATTTAGCTGGAACTTCTGGAAGCTGAATCCAACGACCACTACCTTGCCTCCCGGTCGGGTGGCGCGGCAGGCGCTCTCAATCATGCGGGGAACGCCGGTGACGTCTATGGCAATGTCCACACCGCCCCCGGTCTTCTCCCGGACAACCCGCTCAACCCGGTCTACTTCCTCGGTGCTGATTACCGCCGAAGCGCCCAGCTCCCTGGCCTTTGCCAGTTTCCATTTCTTCCGGCCGATGCCGATGACGGTGGCACCGGCGGCGGCGGCAAGCTGGGTACAGATAAGGCCCAGTCCTCCGGAGGCCCCGAAAATGGCGACGGTGTCCCCCGGTTTGACCCCGGCCCGGTTGTATAGAGCGTGGTAAGACGTCCCCACGGCGTCGGTGATAAGGCAGCTCTCTTCCAGGGGGAGACTGTCGGGGAGGGGATAGACCCCTGTGGCGGGGGCGACGACGTATTCCGCGAAGGCCCCGTCCCGGTTAGCGCCAACGATGACCATATTGGGGCACAGGTTTTCCCGGCCGTTACGGCAGAAATCACAGGTGAGACAGGGGATGGGAGTGGTCACCAGTACCCTTTGCCCGACTTTCAGGCCGCTGACCCCATCACCAGTTTCGGCCACGGTTCCGGAAGGTTCGTGGCCCAGGATGATGGGTGGTGGCTTGGGGGTGGGGCCTTCTCCTTTAAGGTATTCCAGGTCGGTGCGGCAGAGGCCGCAGGCGGACACCTTGACCAGCACCTCGCCGGGGGCCGGGGCTGGCTCTGGGACTTCTTCTATGGCCATCGGCCTCTCCGGCCAGGAGTCGCCGGGTCCGCGAAATACGGCTGCTTTCATTTTGGCTTTAACTTCTTGATTATTGCGGTGCTGATATCCTTTTCCGCCACCGGCACCGCGTCAACTGATTCTCCCGCCACCACGATACAACGTAAGGCCCTGGCCCGGATGGTCTCCTTGTTGCCGCAGGCCCGGGGACATCCGCAGAGAATGATGATAGTATCTATATTAGTTTCCTCTGCCGAGACGAATAATAAGTCGGTCTCCTGGCTGATGGCCGCTGGCAGCACCTGGCCAATTCTTGACAGGTCAATAAGGGGATTACAGGAGCCGCAGTATTTTAATGATACCCTTCTTTTTTGGCCGGGCACTAATCGTGACGGCTTTCCCCGGTCCCGGACAGTTTCTGGGCCAGCCTTTTCTTGTGCTCCCAGTTGGCGCGGCGCATGAGCATTATTTTCTGTGCCTGCGGCGAGCCGGCGCCATGCATGGATTCCACCAGGGCAGTGCCACAGGTCATGCCCTCAATCAACCTCAGGAGGCGCATCCTGGTCTCGGCGGGGACGTCAGCCACTCCTTTCAGATATTTGTCCACGTATTTGCCGACGCTGGTATTTTTCCAGTCGCTCTCGGAAGGCATGGTGGCCAGCATACCGCCGGCAATATCCTGGGCCAGCCGGGCCAGCTCGTAGACGTGGCGGGTAACATTCAGCTTGGTGACATTGGCGAGGAGCGGGTCAGCCATGAAGTTACCGGCGGGCAGGGCGTAGCCCTGGCAGGAACAGGCAATGGAGCAGCAGTAAAGGGTCTCCGCCAGGTGGACCATCTCGACCAGCTTGTCTCTAACGTGGCTAGCGCCGACCGTGCCCTGGACTTCAGCCAAGGCATAAGTGGCCCCGGTCAGGACGTCCGCCAGGCCGGTCTTGCAGCCGCCGTAGTTCTGGCGGTGGGCGGTGGCAAAACGCTCCACGAGGTCGAAGGCGAAGTCATACTCACCGCACATAAAAACATGCTCCCAGGGCACAAAAACATCCTCAAAGACAATCAAGGCTTCCCCGCCGACAATACCGTATTCCGGGTTACCCTGGTCGATGAGACAGCCGCTGCATTTTCGGTCATCGTTCGTCTGGCGGCCGAAGATGTGAATCACACCGGGGGTATCAATCGGCACGTAGCAGCAGACGGCAAAGTCTTGGTCGGCCTCTTTCAGCGAAGTGGTGGGCATTACCAGGTGACCGTGAGCATTCACCGCGCCGGTAATATGCGCCTTGGCTCCCCGGACGACGATGCCGTCCTGTTTCCTGGCCACGATGTGGACGTGCTGGTCGGGGTCTTTTTGCTGGCTGGGAGACAGGCTCCGGTCTCCTTTGGGGTCAGTCATCGCTCCGGAGAGGAACAAATCTTTGGCCTGTACCTCTTTCAGTAAGTTGACCAGCCTCTGGTGGTACTCGGTGCCGTTCTTTTTGCCCAGGTCGTAGGTCACGGAATAGATGGCGTTCAGGGCGTCGTGGCCCACGCAACGAGCGAAACAGCTCCCGGTCTGCTGGCCCAGGGCGCGCAGTGACTTGACCTTTCTCACCAGGTCGTGGCAACTGTGATGGACATGGGTGAAGAAGTTAATCTTCTCTCCGGTCAGGTGCGATTTGGTGGTCAGCAGTTCCTCAAACTCGGGTGCCCGGGCCAGGTCATAGGTTAGCGCCACGGAATTGACATGGGGGATAAAGGCGGGGTGGTCAGCCACACTTTCAATCTTCTCCCCCAGGTAATAGACTTCCGGCTTGAGTCTCCTCAGGCTTTCCCGGTACTCATCGCCACACATCATACCCACAATGACAACCTCTCCCCCCTGATTTCCAGCAGGAACCAGATTTTAAGGCAGACTCTGTCTATTCGTAGCCGCGGCTGAGGATAAAGGCGATAGCAGTTAAATACAGGATTGCCGAGAGCACGAACCAGAACATCCAGGTCAGTTGCGGCATGACCGCTGGAATTATCTCCACCGCAGTAATAATACCCATCACGGCGCAGAGTCCACCGGCGATGCCGACGATTAAGGCTGTTATGCCCATAACCGAACCTCCTTATTTATTTTCTCCCCTGGTTTTAGTTATTATATAATTAGCAACGGTAAAAGTTCAATTACCCGGGTAATATAGAAATAAACTGGAAGAGAGGCCATGAATAGTCTGGAACAGGAAGTGGGGAGTTTACTCCGCAAGAAAGGGCTGACGCTGGGCGTGGTGGAATCAGCCACCGGAGGGCTGATATCCCACCGGTTGACCAATGTTCCGGGTAGCTCCGACTATTATAAGGGATCGGTGACGGCTTACAGCAATGAAGCCAAGGTCAAAGTGGTCGGGGTGGGAGAGGAGACCATCAACCGGCAGGGCGCCGTGAGCGCTCGGGTAGCGGAGGAGATGGCGGAAGGAGGCCGAAAGGTGCTGGCGGTGGATATTTGCCTGGCGGATACCGGTATTGCCGGGCCGGGCGGGGCTACGCCGGGCAAACCGACGGGACTGTTCTATCTCGGCTTATCACATCAGGGCGGTACTTTTAGCCGGAAGCACCATTTCCAGGGGGACCGGGAGCAGAACAAAAAGAGCGCCGCCGAAGCCGCGCTTAAGTGGTTAAAAGAATACCTGACGGGTCTAGAATAGATTATTAAGAGATGAAACGTGGTATTTAAGAGGGGTATTAGCCCAAAATGTGTATATGGGGTGTTTAAGAGGGACGTTAGCCCCTCTACCATAAACATTCCCCCTCCCTTAACAAGGGAGGGTGATAAAGGGGGAGGGTTCCCTAATAAGTAACTAAAGGGGGATGGGGTGAAAAAATATTCTTCCCACCCATCCACCCTGCCTGAATTATGTTTTTCTGCCCACCCACCCACCCTCGGGGCGTGGCAGAGCTGTACCCCACCCGCCCTCGAAGCGTTTTAGGTTGTGCTCCCAGACTCTCGCTTGGATTGCCAATATTACACAGCAATGCTATACTCTGAAATGTTATCTTTTC
>DAOWCR010000040.1 GCA_030639445.1 Dehalococcoidales bacterium | reverse complement strand
TGAGGCCCGGACCCTGGTTACCGCGTTAAACCGGAGTCTTGGCAGTGAAGAGGTGCGCTTTTATCCCGGGGTCAGCTACCGGCATATCTGCAAGCTCAAAGGCCATGAGGATACTCTCAAAGCCAGCTGCACGCCGCCGCACGACATCCCGGACAGACCTGTGGCTGAATTTCTGCCCCGCGGCCCGGGCAGTGAAGTCCTGCGCGACCTGATGGTGCGCTCGGAGGCGGTGCTCCGGGAGCATCCGGTGAACCTCGCCCGGCAGGCGCGTGGCGAGATACCGGCGACCATGCTCTGGCTTTTCTGGGGCAGCGGCCAGGTGCCGGATATGCCCGCTTTTCAGAAACTTTTCGGCCTCGAGGCGGCGCTGACCTCCGGGGTTGACCTTCTCCGCGGGCTGGCCCGGATGGCGGGCATGGCCGCGCTGGAAATCGCCGGCGTCACCGATGGCCAGGACAACGACTACGCTGCCCAGGCAATCGGCGCCGTTGAGGCGCTGGCAAAGTATGACCTGGTGGTGGTCCATATTGAAGCGCCGGACGAGGCGGCCCATGACAACTCGATTGACGATAAAATAGCGGCTATCCAGAGAGTAGACCGGGAAGTGGTCGGCCGGCTGCGCGCCTGGCGGGGAGACGCCCTGCGGCTGCTGGTCTTGCCCGACCACGCCACCCCGATTGAAGTGCAGACCCATACTGATGACCCGGTGCCGTTTCTGCTCTGGGGAGAGGGGTTTACCGCCAACGGGGGTAAAAGATTCACCGAGGCCGAGGCGAAAAAGACTGGCTTTTTCATTGAGGAAGGGTATAAGATAATGGGCAGACTGGCCGGGGAGGCTAAAGAATAAATGGCTTTAATCGTGCAGAAATACGGCGGCTCGTCGGTGGCGGATGCGGAGAAAATTACCAAGGTCGCCCGGCGTATCGCCCGGACCAGAGACCAGGGTAACCAGGTGGTGGTGGTGGTCTCGGCGATGGGGGATACCACCGATGAGCTGATTGAGCTGGCTTACCAGATTTCGGAGACACCGGACAACCGGGAGCTGGACGTCCTCCTTTCCACCGGCGAGGTTGTCTCCAGCACCCTGCTGGCCATGGCGCTGCATCACATGGGCTATCCGGCCATCAGTCTCAGCGGGGCCCAGGCGGGGATACGCACCGACTCGGCGTACAGTCGGGCCCGCATTCTAAAAGTAGAGTCCCGGCGGGTGGTCAAGGAGCTGGAAAAGGGGAACATTGTCATCGTCGCCGGCTTCCAGGGGATTACGGACGAGATGGACGTCACCACCCTGGGGCGGGGTGGCTCGGATACTACCGCCGTGGCGCTGGCGGCCAGCCTGGGCGCCGAGGTGTGCCAGATATATACCGATGTTGCAGGGGTATATGACGCTGACCCGCGCCTGGTCCCGGAAGCCCGTCCGCTGGCGGAGATTGGCTACGAGGAGATGCTGGAACTGGCCAGCTACGGGACCAGGGTGATGCACCCGCGGGCGGTGGAACTGGGGGAGCTATTTAACGTGCCGATTCTGGTGGCTTCCAGCTTCACGGAAAACCCGGGGACATTAATTCATGGAGGGGTATCGATGGAAGTACGCAATAAGGTGAGAAGCATCGCTCATGACCTTGATGTGGCCAAAATAACCGTTATCGGCGTTCCGGACCGTCCCGGCATCGCCGCATCTATCTTTGGGCCTCTGGCCAGGGCCGGCATCAGCGTGGATACTATCGTGCAGAACGCCAGTATTGAGAAGATTACTGACCTGACCTTCACCGTGAAGAAAAGCCAGTTGTCGCGGGCAATGGAGGTCGTTAAACCCATCGCCGGGTCCATCGGCGCCAGAGACTGTGTCAGTGATGCCAAACTGGGTACGGTCAGCATTATCGGCACCGGTATGCAGAATACGCCCGGTTATGCCGCCCGGATGTTCAGCGCCCTCAGTGAAAAGGGCGTGAATATCCAGCTGATTACGACCTCGGAGATAAGGATAACCTGCATCATTGACGAGGCCAAGGTGAAAGACGCGGTGCGCGCCCTGCACCGAGCTTTTGAAATAGAAATAGAAGGCTGATGGGCGGCACCCGCCTAGACGGAGACGACTTCCTTGACTTCCGGGATTTCCTCCCGCAGCATTTTTTCGATTCCCATCTTCAAGGTCATAGTAGACATGGGGCAGCCGGCGCAGGCCCCGGTCAGAGTGACCTTGACGATGCCATCATTAACCTCAACCAGCTCCACATTACCGCCATCCGCCTCCAGAGAGGGGCGTATCCGGTTTAGTACCTCTTCTACTTTTTCGCGCATTTGCAATCTCCCTCGGTTTGAACTTGTTTACTTAATATCTTAATTTTAACCTTGAGCGGGGTGTCCTGTCAAACTGAATCGCCGGCGCCGTTTTGGATGACCGTCCCACCGGTCTTCCTCTTTTCTGGCTGTTCTGAAACACCCGCTTTGTTATCCCGGGACAGGAGAGTTAAAGTGCCCCGCTTATTAACCCGGGGTAAGGAAATTCAAGAGAGACGAAACCTCCAAGTCAAGCTTATCAGGAGTTTATGCGGGACGCGGTTTCCGGTATAATTAAGAGGGTTTTAAAGGGGCGGAGTTACTCGTAAGTAATTAAAGAGGAAACGGGTATAAAAAATAAAATAATTATTGAGAACGTGACCTTAAAAAAAGGTGCAAAAGTGCTTGTTTAGTTGTTTTGGTTGGAGTAGAATATATTATTCAAAATCGGGTTTATTCGGGAGTGGGGCATGACCTATCAGGAGGAAAGGCTGGCCAGGCTGAAGCGCCAGAGCAGCAAGCAGGCCATAGACCTGGCGATGCAGGGGCGCTGGCAGGAGGCGGTGGCGGCCAACAAACTTATCATAGAGAACTTCCCCAGGGATGTGGATGCTTATAATCGTCTGGGCCGGGCCTATATGGAACTCGGGGAATTTACCCGGTCCAGAGAAGCCTACCAGCGGACGATGGAGCTTGACTCTTCTAACGTCATTGCCAGGAAGAACCTGCAGCGTTTAAGCTACCTGGTAGGCAAAAAGGCGGCCGGTGCCGAGGGGGAGACGCGCAAGGTTGAGCCGCAGCAATTTATCGAGGAAATAGGCAAAGCCGGAGTGGTCAACCTTTACCACCTGGCGCCAACTGAGATACGGGCGCGGATGGTGGCCGGTGACGAGGTATATTTGAAGATAGCCGGCACCAGGTTAACCGTGGAAGATAGCCGCGGTGAATATCTGGGACAGGTTAGCCCCAGGCACGGGCAGCGGCTGGTCAGATTGATGGAGGGGGGCAATAAGTATTCCGCGGCCGTGGTCAGCTCGGCGGAAGAAACGATGACGGTTATCATTAGAGAAGTGTATCAGGACCCGAGCCAGTCAGGGCGGCTTTCTTTCCCCTCTAAAGGGGTGGAGGAAGTCCGGCCCTATGTTGACGAGAGAGTGTTCAAGCTGGAATCGGAGTATGAGGGGATAATGCCCGAGGAGTCCGGCTATACCATAATCGGCGGGGAGGAGATAGAGGTGATGCCGGAAGAGCCGGCGGACATCGGTGATGACAGAGTCAGCGAGGAAGAATAGGAGGTTCTAAGAATATGGTTCTGGGAACAGTCAAACCGGTAAACATAGAAGAGGAAATGCGGAGCTCTTACCTTGATTATGCCATGAGTGTCATCGTTTCCCGCGCCTTACCCGATGTGCGGGACGGGTTAAAGCCGGTGCACCGGCGTATTCTGTATGCCATAAATGACATGGGACTGGTGCACGCCAGCCCCCACCGGAAGAGCGCCCGTATTGTCGGTGAGGTGCTGGGTAAGTACCATCCCCACGGTGATACCTCGGTTTATGACGCTATGGTGCGCATGGCGCAGGACTTCTCCATGCGTTATCCGCTGGTGGACGGGCAGGGTAACTTCGGCAGCGTGGATGATGACCCTCCGGCGGCCATGCGTTACACCGAGGCCCGCCTGGCCAGCATTGCCGGAGAGATGCTGGTTGATATTGATAAAGATACCGTGGACTTCAGGCCCAACTTTGACGAAAGCTTAAAAGAGCCCAAAGTCCTGCCCACCCGCTTGCCCAACCTGCTGCTCAACGGCAGTTCCGGGATTGCCGTGGGGATGGCGACCAATATTCCCCCGCATAACCTCGGTGAGGTGTGTGACGCCATTTCCCTTCTCATTGATAATCCCAAGGCGACGATTGATGACCTTCTCCAGTTTATCAAGGGACCTGACTTCCCCACGGCGGGTATCATCCTGGGGCAGGAAGGGATTAAAAATGCCTACGCTACCGGGCACGGCAAGATAGTGATTCGTGCCAAGGCCCGCATCGAAAGTGTCAGCCGGACCGGCCACCACCAGATAGTGGTTACCGAGCTGCCTTATCAGACGAATAAGGCCGCCCTGGTGGGGACGATGGCCGAGCTGGTCAAGGATAAAAAAATTGTGGGTATCAGCGACCTGCGCGATGAATCGGACCGCCAGGGCATGCGGATTGTTATCGAGCTGAAGAAAGAGGCCCATCCGGAGCAGGTGCTGAACAACCTGTATAAATATACCGCCATGCAGTCGGCTTTCTTCGCCAACATGCTGGCGCTGGTCGGCGGGCAGCCCAGGGTAATCAGCCTGAAAGAAGCGCTGCAATTTTATATTGACTTTCGCCATGAGGTTATCACCCGGCGCTCCAAGTTCGAGCTGAAAGAAGCCAAAGCGAGAGCCCACATACTGGAAGGACTGAAAATCGCTCTGGATAACATTGACCGGATAATTGCCACCATTCGGAAGTCTGAGACCGCCGAGGTAGCCCGCCAGAACCTCATGGACGGCTTCGACCTGTCCCAGGCGCAGGCGCAGGCGATTCTGGAAATGCAGCTGCGCCGCCTGGCCAACCTGGAGCGGCGTAAGGTGCTTGAGGAGTATGCCGAGGTGGTGAAAAAGATTGCCTACCTGGAAGACCTGCTGGCCAACCCGCGGCGAATGCTCCTCCTGATAAAGGGAGAGGTGGACGGGTTGAAATCCAAATATGGCGACCCGCGGCGGACCGAGATAGCCGAGCAGGGGGAGCTATCATTCCGCGAGGAAGACCTTATTCCCCACCAGAGAATGGTGGTGACACTGAGCAACCGGGGATATGTTAAGAGGGTGCCCACCCGCCTCTACACCCCGCAGCATCGCGGCGGCAGGGGGATTATCGGTATGGTGACCCGGGAGGAGGACGCGGTCAAGCTGCTGACGGCAGCGGATACCCACGATAACATGCTTTTCTTTACCAACCGGGGCAAGGTCTTTTGTCTCAAGTGTCACGAACTCCCGGCGGACAGCTCCCGCGTGGCCAAGGGGACGGCGGTGATTAATCTGTTCCCGGTGACCGAGGGAGAGATGGTCACGGCCATGGTGGCGGTGACTGATTTTACGCCGGATACCTTTATGCTGATGGCTACCTGCGGAGGAGAGATAAAGAAGACGGCGCTGGACAAGTTTGCCGCCGTGCGGAGTAACGGGCTTATTGCCATGGACCTGGCCGGGAAAGACGAGCTGGTGGCCACGGGCCTGGCCACCGATGGGGATGACGTGATACTGGTAACCCGGCAAGGGCAGTCCATCAGGTTTACCGTTAAGAGTTTGCGGGCCAGCTCCCGGACCAGCGGCGGCGTGCGTGGCATTCGCCTGACCTCCGGTGACCGCGTGGTCAGCATGGGTAAAGTCGAAGCGGAGGCCTGCCTGCTGGTGGTGACGGCCGACGGCTTTGGCAAGCTCACGTCGCTCGGCCAGTACCCGCGGCAGCACCGGGCCGGCGGCGGGGTAAGGACTTTCAAAATTGTGGAAAAGACGGGCGAGGTGACGGCGGCCAGGGTGGTGGCTCTAGCGGAGCAGGTGATGATAATCTCGGCGGACGGGATTGTCACCCGCACGCCGGTGCAAGAAAAAGACCCCAGGCAGGGGATTACCATACAGGGTCGGGGCACCCAGGGGGTGCGGCTGATGCGGGTTGAGGACGGCGATAAAGTGGTGGCGATTACTTCCTTTGTCGTGGAAAAAGATAAAGGGAGTGACCAGGAGGGGAAAGAGGGTAAAGCGGAAGGTAAAAAAGAAGACAAAAGGAAAAGCAAACCATGAGCCTGCCTGACCTGTCTCTGGAAGGAAAGGTAGCCATTGTCACCGGGGCCTCAAGGGGGATAGGCCGGGCGTTTGCCCTGACTTTTGCCGAGGCCGGGGCGGATGTAGTCGTCTGCAGCCGGACGCTGGAAGGCGGGCTGGAGAATACCGCCGGAGAAATCCGAAAGCTGGGCCGGCGGGCCCTGGCCGTCCCGGCGGACGTTACCCGGCCGGCGGCGGTGGATAGCCTGGTGCAGAAAACAGTGGCTGAGTTCGGCGCCATTGATATCCTGGTCAATAACGCCGGCATAGTAATTACCGGGGCGGTGGTGGAACAGGAGGTGGAGGACTGGGCGCGGATGATGGACACCAACCTCGGGAGCTACTACCTCTGCGCCCGGGCGGCGGGCCGGGTGATGGTCAAGCAGAAGAGGGGCAATATTATCAACACGGCCTCGATAAGGGCCTATAAGGGTGGGGGAGGCCGGGCCGGCTACTGTGTTTCCAAGGCGGGCGTGGTGATGCTTACCCGGGTGCTGGCCCTGGAACTGGTCGATTACAACATACGGGTGAACGCCATCGCTCCCGGCTGGTTTAAGACCAGGCTTACCGAGTTTTTGTGGAGCGACCCCAGGGCTTATAAAAAGGTAACGGCCACTATCCCGATGAAGCGCTGGGGTGAGATGAGCGAGATTGCCAACGTGGCCCTGTTTTTGGCCTCGGACGCCGCCAGCTATATTACCGGCACGACTATCGTGGCTGACGGCGGCCTGCTGGCCTAGCCACCTAACTTTTGCCGGCAGGCCGGGTGGCGCTTTTCCAGACCGCAGGCCTGGCAGGGATTATGGCGGCAATCCAGCGTCTCCCGGCTGGCCAGCGCCTGCTGGTATTCCCGTTTCAGGAAATCGGCCGATACTCCCGTGTCAATATGAGACCAGGGCAGGGGTTCATCCGGGGGACGCTCGCGCCGGGCATAGAAGTCGGGCTCAAGCCCGCTCTCGGCAAAGGCGCGGCGCCAGTTTTCATAGTTAAAGTGCTCGTTCCAGGCGTCAAAGGTGGCGCCCAGCTGCCAGGCGCGGTAGATGACTTGACCCAGGCGCCGGTCTCCCCGCGACAGCACCGCCTCCAGAAGGCTCAGCTTCGGGTCCGACCACGATAGCCGTATTCCTTTCCGGCGTAGCCCCGACTTGAGAATTTCGTGCCTGGCGTTAAGCGCCGCCTCATCTTCCTGGGCTACCCGCTGGAAGGGGGTGTGCGGCTTGGGGACAAAGGTGGCGACGCTGATTCTTAATTGGGGTGTTTTACCGCTGGCCTGCCGGCCCGTGGCGCGGACTTTTTCCACGAGCTGGACGATTCCCTCGACGTCATCCGTGGTCTCGGTGGGCAGGCCGACCATGAAATACAGCTTGAGTGCGTGCCAGCCCCGGGCGAAGGCGGTGGCCACCGTCTCCAGGAGGGCATCTTCCGGGACGTTCTTGTTGATGGTCTGCCGCAGGCGGTCGCTGCCGGCCTCCGGGGCGAAAGTGAGCCCGGTCCGGCTGCGGGCCGGCAGGGAACCCATCAGCTTTACCGAGAAGTCATCAATACGCAGGCTGGGCAGCGACAGGGCAAGATTGGGGTAGCGGTGGGCTAATTCGGTCACCAGCCGGTCAATGCCGGCGTAGTCGCAGGTGCTCAGCGAGACCAGGGAGACCTCGTCGTAGCCGCAGTTGGCGACGAGCTCACCCGCCGCCCGCACCACCTCTTCCCCGGGGCGCTCGCGCACCGGCCGGTAGATAAAGCCGGCCTGGCAGAAGCGGCAGCCGCGGCTACAGCCCCGCTGAATCTCGATGGCCCCCCGGTCGTGGACCACCTCGATAAAGGGGACCGCCGGGCGGGTGACCGGGGGTGGCAGACTGGTCACCATTCGTCGCTGAATGCCGGGGCTGGCCTCGGGCACGGTCGGGGTGATGCTTTTAAACGAACCATCCGCATCGTATTCCACCCGGTACAGGCCGGGCACATAGACGCCGGGGATGGCCGCGGCCCGGCGGAGCAGTTCGTTTTTGCCCCGCCCTTTCCCGTTCCGGAAGCAGTCAAGCAGCTCCAGCAGCACCTCTTCGCCATCGCCGACGACGAAGAAGTCAATAAAGTCGGCCATCGGCTCGGGGTTCAGCGCCCCGCCGCCCCCGGCGATGATTACCGGGTGAGCGTCATTTCTCTCGGCGGCCAGGACCGGGATTTGCGCCAGGTGGAGCATGTTCAGGACGTTGGTATAGGTCAGCTCATAGCCCAGGGAAAAACCGATGATATCAAAGTCTTTGAGCGGGTGTTGGGACTCAAGGCTGAGCAGGGGGATACCTTCGGCCGACATGGCGGCGGCCATATCCACCCACGGGGCAAAAACCCTCTCGGCCAGGACGTCCGGCTGGCGGTTGAGCAGGTCGTAGAGAATGGGCAGGGCGATGTTGGACATGCCTATTTCATACACGTCGGGGTAGCTGAGGGCAATCCGGATGGGGGTGGCTGCCCAGTCTTTGACGGTGCTGTTCCATTCGCCGCCGGTGTAGCGGGCCGGTTTGGTCACCTGGCTCAGCAGGCTATCCGGGTAGGTCAAGTTGCGCCTCCACGCGATGAGGATATACGACTTTAGCTTAAAAAAGGGGAGAAAATCAAGAAGGAGAGGTTTTGCCTCTCCTTTCTCTTGTCGGGCTTCGTTCCAGAGCGAGCTGGCAGATTATTTGCTACCTCGCACCGTTAATTTTTTATTTGGTGACCCCATCCCCCTTTGTCCCCCTTCCCCTGTGATAAGGGGAAGGGGGAGGATTTTAGAAGAGAGGCGGAGCCTCTCTTTGACTCTTTTTGCTCCGGGTTAATAAAGGGGGACGTTTTGACTCTCTTTACTCTGAGTTAATAAGGGGGGGACGTTTTAACTTTCCTTAATCTTAAAGTTAATAAAGCGGGGTGTTTCAGAGGGGCGCCAGCCCCTCTTTCTAAGATCTTCCCCCTCTCCTTAATTCAAGGAGAGGGGGATAAAGGGGGTGAGGTCACCATCCTTCCTGTACAGGAAGGA
>DAOWCR010000007.1 GCA_030639445.1 Dehalococcoidales bacterium | reverse complement strand
GGTAGTTCTACCCCGGGCCACGCCCCGCTGGACGTGGCAAAGGAACGCTACGACAGAGGAGAAATATCCAGCGAAGAATTTGAGCAACTCAAAAAGGACTTATCCTGACTCTCTACGCCGAACGTTTACCAGGGAATAAAGGATTGGAGAGGATATAATGTCCGAGGAAAACAAACGAGAAAAGAGGAAGGCAATCATTCCCGTCACCGGGATGACCTGCACTACCTGCGCGGCGACTATTGAGAAGGGGCTATCTGAGACCCCCGGTGTGGAGCAAGCCAGCGTTAACTTCGCTTCAGAAAAGGCGTCCATAGAATATGACCCTTCCCGGATAGACCTGGCTAAAATAAAAAATACCGTCTCTCAACTGGGTTACGGCACCGCGACCAGGAAAGCCATTTTCCCGGTAGGCGGGATGACCTGTGCCTCCTGCGTGGCCCGCGTCGAGCAGGCTCTGTCAAGCGTACCCGGGGTGATTTCCGCCAATGTCAACCTGGCTTCAGAAAAAGCCACGGTGGAATATATCGAGGGGACTGAATTTGCCGAACTACGCCGGGCCGTGGCCGGAGCGGGCTATGAACTGGGCTCGGAAGCCGAGACTCTGGAAGATGTTACCACGGCAACCCGGCGCGAAGTCTTAAAGATTCGGAACCGATTTATCTTCGCGGCAGTGTTTGGCTTAGCCATCATGGTTATCGGCTTTGGCCCCTCTTTCCCCGGCAAACCGTATCTCCTCTGGGCACTGGCAACGCCGGTGCAGTTCTGGGCAGGCTGGCGCTTTTACCGTGGGGCCTGGGGAGCACTCAGGCACCGCACCGCCGACATGAATACCTTGATTGCCGTAGGCACTTCGGCGGCCTATCTTTACAGCATGATAGCGGTTCTCGCTCCCGGACTTTTTGCCGCGGGCGGGCTGGAACCCCATCTCTACTTTGATACCGCCGCCGTAATTATTGCCCTGATTCTCCTCGGTCGTTTTCTGGAGACCAGAGCCAGAGGGCAGACTTCAGAAGCAATAAAGAAGCTCATCGGCCTGCAGCCGAAGACGGCTCTGGTTATTCGTGACGGTAAGGAGATGGAAATCCCCGTCGATGATGTCCAGGTGGGCGACCTCATCCTGGTACGGCCGGGGGAGCGAGTGCCGGTGGATGGCCTGGTTCGTCAGGGTTATTCCAGCATTGACGAATCCATGATTACCGGAGAAAGTATGCCGGTGGAGAAGAAGACAGGTGATGAGGTTATCGGTGCCACCATTAATAAGACCGGCAGTTTTCAATTTGAAGCGACCAAGGTGGGTAAGGACACCACCCTGGCCCAGATTATCAGAATGGTAGAGGAAGCCCAGGGGAGCAAAGCCCCTATTCAGCGCCTGGCCGATGTCATTGCCAGTTACTTCGTGCCGATAGTGATTGTCATTGCCGCTATTACCTTCATCATCTGGTATTTCGCAGGACCGGCTCCGGCCTTCACCTTTGCGCTGCTCAACTTTATTGCCGTGCTTATCATCGCCTGCCCCTGTGCTCTGGGGCTGGCGACACCAACGGCCATAATGGTCGGTACGGGGAAAGGGGCCGAAAACGGTATTCTCATCCGGAGTGCCGAAGCGCTGGAGAAGTCTCACCAGATAAGAACGGTGCTGATGGATAAAACCGGCACTCTGACCCGGGGTGAGCCCAGGGTGACCGATATAATCGCCATTCCCTCTTTTTCCCAGGAAGAGGTCCTCCGGCTGGCGGCGTCGGCCGAGCGCGGCTCGGAACATCCGCTGGCGGAGGCCATAGTTAAGGCCGCCTACGAAAAGAAGCTGAAGCTGTCCTCAGCCTCAGATTTTAATGCTATCCCGGGACACGGTGTGGAAGCTTCGGTGGAGGATAAGAAACTTCTCCTGGGCAACCTTAAACTGATGAAGAACGGGGGCCTTTCCCGGAACGGACTGGAGGAAGAGGCCGAGCGCCTTTGGGAAAAAGGCAGGACAGTGATGTTCCTGGGGGTAGATGGACGGGTGGTGGGAATCGTGGCTCTGGCGGATACCCTCAAGCCCAATGCCAGAGAGGCGTTGCAACAGTTACACAAGATGGGCATTGAGGCAGTTATGCTTACCGGAGATAACCAGCGTACTGCCGAGGCCATTGCCCGGGAGGTGGGTATTGCTCGCGTCCGGGCTGAGGTACTCCCGGAACACAAAGCTCAGGAAGTCAAGAAGCTTCAAAGTGAGGGAAAAGTGGTGGCCATGGTAGGTGACGGGATAAACGATGCCCCGGCGCTGGCTCAGGCGGATGTGGGTATCGCTATCGGCACGGGCACCGATGTCGCCATGGAGACCGCCGATATTACGCTGATTGGCGGTGATTTGGGAGGGATTATCACCGCCATATCCCTGAGCAAGCGTACCATGAGGACGATTAAGCAAAACCTTTTCTGGGCTTTTGCCTACAATACCGCCCTGATCCCGGTGGCGGCCGGTGTGCTGTACTTTGCCTTCGGGCAAACTGGTGTCCCCACCGGATTGCGGTTTATTCTGGGCGATTACGGATTCTTAAATCCAATTCTGGCCGCGGCGGCCATGGCTACCAGTTCCATTACCGTGGTATTTAACTCGCTGCGTTTAAGAAGGTTCAAATCAGTCAAATTTGATAGTTTAACCAGAGGAGGTGCTACTATGGCCATAGACCCGGTTTGCAAGATGGAGATAGAAGAGAGTCAGGCAGCAGCCACTTCGGAGTACCGGGAAAAGAAATACTACTTCTGCGCGGCCGCCTGCCAGAAGGCTTTCGACGAGAACCCGGAGAAATATCTGGCCGAAGAAAAGAACCGGGCTTGATACCCGGGCGGGAAAAGGAATAGAATAAAAAACCCTTAGGCCTGATACAGGTAGCAAGTCTGATAGAGGTTTGTCGTCATCATCAAGCTGTTCAGGAACCGTAATTTCATCCTCATTCTGTCCCTGGTGCTGGGACTCGCTATCGGCAGGAATGTCGCTGTCTGGACGCAGCCACTGGTACTACCGGCACTGGCCGTGGTAATGACCCTTTCCGCGGCCAACATCACTTCCCGCGATTTTACCTCTCTGAAAGCCATGCCCGGTCAGATTCTTATTTCTCTGCTGCTGAACTATGTGGTGATGGGAGGCCTCACTTTACTGCTGGCGCGGTGGCTGATAACTGACCACGAACTATGGACGGGATTTGTCGTTGTCGCCGCCGTACCCCCGGCGGTAGCGGTAGTACCCTTTAGCTTTATGCTGGGCGGAAACACGCTTTTTTCGTTAATCGGCCTGGCCGGAGCCTACCTGGCGGCGCTGGTGCTCACGCCCGCCGCCATGGTGCTGTTGCTGGGGATTGATTTCTTTGACCCGGTTGACTTGCTGCTTATCCTCGGGCAGTTAGTCCTGATTCCTGTCGTCGCTTCGCGAATATTGCTCTTCACCGGGCTGTCTCAGCGGATAAGCCGGTGGCGGGGGACCATAGTCAACTGGAGCTTCTTTGTCGTAATCTTTACCATCGTCGGGTTAAACCGTCAGGCTTTCTTCGGGGAATTTGACGTCTTGCTCCGGATTACCATTATTGCCATTGTCATCTCCTTTGGTCTGGGCTATGTCATCGAACTGGTCACCAGAGCATTGCATATAAGTCGGGAAAATAGTATCAGCCTGATACTGATGGGCTCAATGAAGAACTACGGGCTGGCCAGTGGCATCCTGCTCACCCTTTTCAGTGAGCGGGCAGCGATTCCCGCCTCTATCTGCGCCGTGTTTGGTATCTTACGCTTCGTGTGGCTGGGGTTTCACTACAGGAAAACAAAATGACCAGTTCATTCAAGCGGAACGCCGTGCTGCATAATTTCTAAATTACAACTTTGATGCTTGCGACACCACCGCTGACATTTCTCGGCCCACTTTTTCTGTTCGTAAGCAAAGCCACATTCCTCGCAAACATAGAGAGTCTTCTTTTCTTTCCTTACCTTCCTGACCACTACTTCCTCCCCTGCGGGATAGCTATCCCGTCAAACGTTGCAGATAATGGTGAGCCTGAAGCGTGGCTTTAGCGCCTTCGCCGGCGGCCACAATAATTTGCTTTTCCGGGACGTCAGTCACATCCCCGGCGGCGTAAAGTCCGGGCAGCGTGGTCTCATTAGCGCAGCTGACCGGTACCTCTCCCAGCCGGTTGAGTTCCACCAGTCCTTTTACGGTTTCTGAGTTGGGTATCAGCCCGATTTCTATGAAGACTCCGGTGACGGCAAGATGTTTCTCGGCACCACTCTTCCGGTCTTTAATCACCATGCCTGCCACGAAGTCCTGGCCTTTAATCTCCTGCGTCTGGTGTTCGGTAAAAATTTCCAGGTTTTCGGCATTGCCCAGCTGGTCGATAAGAATTTGGTCCCCGGTCAATGGCGCTAGTGACACCAGGTCTACATGCTCGGCGATTTTTACCATATCCAGCGCCGCCTCAAGCGCCGAGTTGCCTCCTCCCACCACCGCCACTCTCTGTCCGGCGAAAATAGGGCCGTCACAGATAGCACAATAAGTTACTCCCCTGCCGGCAAACTCTACCTCACCGGGTACGTTAAGTTTTCTGGGCCGTTTTCCGGTGGCCAGGACTACCGCCCTGGCCTGATACCGGTCTCCGGTCTCTGATATAGCTTCAAAACCCCCGTCAGCCTTCTCCAGCCGGGACACTTTATCGCCGATTTTCTGGTCAATGGGAAACTGGCTCACCTGGGCCTGGAACTTGCTTATCAGCTCAGGTCCTTCCACGAATTGATAGCCCAGATAATTCTCAATGCCCAGGGTGTTATTAATCTGCCCGCCGATATCACCGCTAATCAGTAGCGTTTTAAGCTGTTTACGGGCGGCGTATACCCCGGCGGCAAGTCCCGCCGGTCCACCACCGATTATCATCAATTCATACATAGCTGCCTCCTGACGCAAATACTAACTGGTGCTCCACATTGAGGTTATTAAGGCAGGATAGCCAGGGGGAAAACGTGGTTGCCTGTTTCCTCAAATGGGATGCTCTACCTGGAGATGTCTTCAATAAAATCTCTATTCGATGCGCCTGAACCTTTCCTGTGGCGCCTGGCATACCGGGCATTTCCCGGGAGCTTCTCCGGCCACCGTGTAGCCGCAGACCTGGCAGACAGAGTAGGGCTTGTCCTCTAACGGCTGCCCCTCTTCCAGAGCCTGGAGAGCCTTCCCGTACAGAGTGTGATGGACTTTCTCGACCTTATTAGCGTAATCCAGGACAACCTCGGCTCTCTTGCTTCCTTCCGCTTTGGCCTGTTCGATAAATTCGGGGTACATTTTGGTGAATTCATAATGTTCCCCACCGATGGCGGCTTCAAGGTTTTCTTTGGTTGATTTGATTTCTCCCAGAGTTTTAAGGTGATTGCGGGCGTGGACCGTCTCCGCCTCAGCGACGGCTCGAAATAACTTGGCGATCTGTTTATGCCCGTCTTTGTCCGCTTGCTCGGCAGAGTACAGGTAGCGGCGGTTAGCCTGGCTTTCCCCGGCGAAAGCCACTTTCAGATTCTCCTGAGTACTGCCCATGTGTTGCCTCCTTTTTTATTTGACCTTTCAATTATAGCATTTGGACGACCTTCCCTGAAATAAATAATAAGAAAGCACCTGGAGAAATGGGGAAAGAGCGAGAGTAGCCAATGGGATAAAAGTCACAGACAGGGGTTATCTCCTGGCCTAAAATAGTCTTAACTGAAGAAGAGGAGGTGCCGGATGAGAAATAAGCTCAAAGAAGTACCTGAAGAGCCGGCCGTAGAAAAGGAATGTCGGCATTACTGGATAATTGAGGGGGCTAAAGGCGCCACCAGTCGAGGTGTTTGCAAGTTCTGCGGCGCCGAGAAGGAATTCCACAATTCGTGGCCGGACGCCACCCACGCGGGACGAGATGGCCCGGTTCCTGAGCCCTCTGAACCGGTGCGCGGCGCTTCTTAGCTTTTTACAAAAAATGTTGGGTGCCCGGTTGGTCAACAGGCCACCCGGAGGTCCGGGAAGCGGGGCCCTGGTTGAGACAATAAACAAAAGGAGGTAAACTATGGTAATGCCAAGATGGAGACCAGGAAAAAGAAGGAGAAGGCTGGTAAATAGCCTGTTGACTCTCCGCCATCCCGCTTCCCGACCTTTGAGTGAGTAGAGGACGAATATGACAGCCGAACAGCAGAAAACCCTGGAGGCACTTCAGATTGCCATCCAGATGGAAATTGATGGCAAAAGATATTACCGGAAAGCCAGCCAGGAAAGCAGTAATGAGCTGGGGAAGAAACTGCTGGCGTCGTTAGCCGCGGAAGAGGACGTTCACCGCCAGAAGTTCCAAGAGATATATAACGCCATACGTAACAAGAAGGCCTGGCCGGTAACCGATTTTCAGCCTGACAGGGGTAAAAGACTGAGAAGCGTATTTGCCAGGACGGCCGAGGAGAAAGGTGCCTGGATAAAGACGGCAGACACCGAGCTTCAAGCGGTACAGACCGCCATGGATATGGAAAACAAGTCCCATGATTTCTATCAAGGCCAGAGTAAAGAGGCCACCTATGACGCTGAGCGAGACTTTTATGAGACCCTGGCGACCGAAGAAAGGGAACATCACATAGTGCTGCTTGACTACTACGAATTTCTTAAGGACCCGGCAGGGTGGTTTGTGATGAAAGAACACCCGTCTCTGGATGGCGTTTAAACTAATAAGGCGGATACTGCTTTAGTTAAGCAGGGAGAAGGGGGGAGAAATGAATCTACGGGCTTTGCACAAGCTGAGTTACGGTCTATATGTTGTCTGCTCAAGAAAGGGGGGCCGGTTTAACGGGCAAATCGCCAATACCGTGTTCCAAGTCACCTCTGAGCCGCCGACCATTGCCGTAAGCATCAATAAGCAAAATTTGACCCACGAGTTCATCAAGGAAAGCAAAGTCTTTACCGCTTCCGTCCTCTGCCAGGAGACACCCCTCTCATTCATCGGCCACTTCGGTTTTAAGTCAGGCCGGGACATAAATAAACTTGAAGGGATTGATTATCAAATAGGTGAGACCAAAGCCCCGGTGGTTATGGAGAATGCGGTCTCATATCTGGAAGCCAAAGTGCTTCAAGAAATAGATGCGGGTACCCACACCATTTTTATCGGCGAAATCGTAAGCGCTGAGGTCCTCAGCGAAAAGGTATGTCTGACTTATGATTACTATCACCAGGTAAAACGGGGCAGCACCCCCAGGACGGCCCCGGTTTATATCGAAGAGAAGAAGATAGAAGCCCCCGGGGCGCCAAAGTACAGATGTACTGTTTGTGGCTATGTCTATGACCCGGAGCTGGGGGACCCTGATGGCGGTATTAAACCGGGCACATCTTTTGCCGAGGTACCCGATGGCTGGGTTTGTCCCGTGTGCGGGGCGGCCAAGAGCCAGTTTGAAAAAATAGAATAAAAAGGGAGGGGGAAAACATGACATCACAAAAGCAGGTCTACCGGTGCAACGTTTGCGGTAATATCACCGAAGTGCTGCACGCCGGAAAGGGGGAACTGGTCTGCTGCGGGCAGCCGATGGAGTTGCTCCCGGAGAAAACAGCTGATACTGGCCTGGAAAAGCACGTGCCCGTGGTGGAAGCCACCGGCAGGGGAACCAGGGTTAAAGTGGGCGCGGTGCCCCACCCCATGGAGGAAAATCACTACATAGAGTGGATAGAGGTAATCACTGACGGCACGAGTTGCCGCCGGTTCCTCAAGCCCGGGAACCAGCCGGAAGCGGAGTTTGAAACTGGAGCACAGAAAGTAGCCGCCAGAGAGTATTGCAGTGTCCACGGCCTGTGGAAATCCGGTTAACCGGTCCATACTTCCCAAGCAAGCTAAGCTGACCCATGCCGGTACTATGGGTGAAGGCTGGATGAGAACGGTCCTCTTCGTCTGTATTCACAACTCCGGGCGCAGCCAGATAAGAGACGAGATAAGGGCAAAGGCAGTTGACCTTCTGAAGGAGATGCAGCGCAGCAAGGAAAAGGATAAAGAAGGAGGATAATAGGCCGTGATGTTAGACCAATTGACCGAATTACTGGATACCGCGATATACAAGGAAATCGCCTCGCAGGCAGTTTACCAGGCGGCCCAGAGCAAGACGCCAGACCCGGGTGCCAGGGCACTGCTACAAGAACTGGCCAGGGAAGAGCTTGGCCATGCGCAGCGGTTAAAGAAGCTCAAAGAGAAAGGTTTTCAGAAGCGGGACTGGCATCAGGAGCAGGTGCCGGACCTGATGATTAGTGAGCATTTAACCGGAGGCGATGCACTGGAAGGGGCCGGTCTACAGGATACACTTGCTTTTGCCATGAAACGTGAGCAGCAGGCGGTCGAATTCTACTCCAGGATGATGGGCCTAATGAGAGATGAGTCTGCCAAGCGCCTTTGTGAAAGGTTAGTCCACGAAGAACTCAAACATAAGATGAGATTGGAGACGTTCTACGACGACTTTTTCTATGGAGAGGACTGAGTAGCGGCCATCTTGATAAGATATGGTCATCTACGCCATCAGTTCTGGCCCATTACTATTTACATTGCTAATTATCACGCGCGATGCTAGTATTTACCAGTAGCGTTAGGCCCGTCTGGCGGTAAGACATTATGAATTACTCGTACCTGAAAATAGGGATTATCGGGTCCTTTACGCTGGCCGCCAGTGCCGTAGTTATCCGTGCCTTCTGGCAGATTATCGTCATCCCGACATCAGAGACCATGGTCATTTTCGTCCCTCTTATCTTTGCCCTGCTGAGCGCCAATGTCCTGGTTGTCTATCTCACCATCAGACCCGGTCTGCAAAAGCTGAAACGCCGACCAGTGCTCATCGGGGTGGTGGCCGTGGCTACGGCGGGTCTTATGGCCGGCGTCTCCCATTATGCTAACTTTATTCCCACGCCGGAGGCGGCCCCTCTTCCGAGTAAAATAATAGGTACCCTTATCCTGCTCTCCAGCCTGACGGCCTATCTGTTTCTGCTCTGTTTCATCTGGTCTTTTTGGCAAAACCGGGAAAAGTAGTTGCCTGATTTAATGCCCGGTTAAACCAGAGACGATATGATGGCATTACGATTGATTTTTAGTAACCGCATTCTCGACCGGAGTAATGGTGAAGACCAAGATTACGGGAATAACCACCAGGCCGGCCAGCCATAACCAGACTGTATGGTAACTGCCCCAGTTATCATAGGCCCACCCGGCTATGGCCGGGCCGATTATACCTCCGATAGTGCCAATGCCTTCCATTATCCCGTAAATGCTTCCGAAATTGGTCCTGCCAAAGTACTCTCTCCCCAGTGGTGGCAGGATGGCGTTGGTACCCCCGTAACCGATACCCATTAGAACGAGGAAAGGAACAAGCAACCCGATACTGATAGTGGAAGCATATGCGAAACAGAGTATACCAGCACCGATCATAATGAAGCTCGCGGTCGCCACCAATCTTTTACTGAATTTGTCCCCCAGCCAGCCAAAACCAAGGCGACCGAAAACACTCATCAGTGGGATTAGCGTGGCCACCAGGCTGGCTCGCGACCGGCTAAGGCCGATACTGCTGAGATAAGGCATTACATGAGTGATTACGGCCGCCACCACCATCATGTGATACATTCGTGACAACGCCAGACGCCAAAACGCGCCACTCTTAAGCGCCGGCTTTACTCTTACCTCGGCCTCGTTAACCTGCCCGGCCCCCGACTCGTCAGGGCCGGCTACTGCGCTTTGTTTCTGACCATCGGGAAAGTAACCATATTGCTCGGGCCGGTGTCGGAAAAAGAGCGACAGCGGTAAAATCAGAAACAGCATACCCAGGGCAAGGATGTTTACCGCCGTGCGCCAGTCGTACACCGCGATGAGTCTCACTATTACCGGGATTAGCAAGCCACTGAAGCCGAAGCCACAGATGGCAATACCGCTGGCCAACCCCATCTTCTTCCGAAACCAGTTAGCCACCGCCGTCAGTAGCACGGTCACCGTGCAAGCACTCACCCCTACGGCCAGTAGCGCGAAGGCCCCGTAAAACATGACCAGAGACCTGGTGGAACCAAGGAGGAGTAAACCCGCTACCGTGATAAACACGCCGCCGAATACCAGCCTTTTGGGACCCCAGCGGTCAGCCAGAACACCCACCAATGGTGAAAGCAGGCCAATCTCCAGGCCGCGTAGAGAAGCTGCCAGTGAGATTTGCGTGTAACTCCAGCCCATCTCGTTGGCGATAGGCTCAAAAAAAGCCGTGAAACCGTAGAATACCACTCCGCCTACGTATAAGGCAATAAGGAAAGACGCGGCAACAATCCACCAGCCGTAAAATACCTTGGGGGTTTTCCATAGCAAAGGCATTATTAATAAAAATGGTCCTTATAGTTAATGTTCCCCTCATTAAGCAGAGGGTATCAGGGCTTCGCAGTCTCTCCTGAGCCCGGGGTAAGTATCAGGTTCCCGTATCTGCCGACTTCAGCCTGGTAGCCCGGGTGGATTACCGTCGTCGCGTCTTTGTCCTCCACTATCGCCGGGCTCTTTATCACGTTGCCCTGCCTGAGCTTATATCTATCGTAGATGGGGCATTCGACGAAACCCTCAATTTCAGAGAAGTATACCTTCCTTCTGGTCAGTAGCGCCGCTTCGGAACTTAATTCTCCTCTTTTCAAGTCCTTAAGCCTGGGTTTGGGTATGAGCCCGGTAGCGGACAGCTTAAGGTTAGCCACTTCTACCGGCTCCTCAGGGGCGCAGTGCCCGTAAGCCCTCTCGTGCTCCTTATGGAACAGGGCCGCTATCTCCCCCATATCCTTGACCGCTATCTCCTTGCCCGGTACCGGAATCGTCAGCTCATAGGACTGTCCCACATATCTCATATCCATGAACTTCGAGAAAAGCATGTCTGCCTCTCGCACGCCTTCCTGGGTCAGCAGGCTTCGCCCCTGAGCGGCAAAGTCGCGGTAGACCCGGTTCACTTTATCCAGGTCGAGCCGGTCAACCCGACAAATATAGGTAACCACATAGTCATGCCTGAGATCGGTCATCAGTAGACCCAGCGCCGAAGTTATCCCCGGGTTCAGGGGAACGATAACCGTGGGAATCTCAAGCTCTTTGACAATACCGTTGACATGCATAGGCCCCGCCCCGCCGAAAGCGATTAACACATATTCACGAGGGTCGTAACCTCTCTCCACCGACACAATCCGCAAGGCTCTAATCATGTTGGCATTGGCAATCTCAACTATACCCGCCGCCGTGGTAACTACATCCTTGCCCAGCGCCTGGGCACAATGCTCTTCGATAGCTTGCTCGGCGGCCTTCCGGTCAAGCTTGATTTCTCCACCCAGGAAGTAATCGGGGTCTATTCTGCCCAGAACAACATTGGCATCAGTAATCGTGGGCAGAGTACCGCCGGTCATGTAGCATGCCGGGCCAGGGTCGGCGCCCGCGCTTTGCGGCCCCACCCTCAAAGCGCCACCGGTATCAATCCAGGCGATACTCCCCCCGCCGGCACCTATCTCGACAAGGTCGATGACGGGAGTCTGCAACGGGTAGCCGGAACCTTTCCTGCCATGGGCATCGGGGCTGATGGCGGCGCTGCCGACCTCATAGTTCGCGGCGAGCTTCGGTTGGCCGCGCTCCACCAGGCCGGCTTTAGCGGTGGTACCGCCCATATCGAAGGATATCACGTTCGGATACCCCAGCCGGGTGCCGAAAGCGGAGGCGGCGATGACACCGGCCGCCGGACCTGATTCGACCATGGCGGCCGGCTTATCCCGGGCTACTTTACCCGTCATCAGGCCTCCACCGGACTGCATCACGTAGAGGCCTGATTTGAAGCCTCTCGAAGAAATTTCCCTCCGAAGTTTGTCCACATACCGGGCGACTAGCGGCATGAGCACCGCGTTGATGACCGTGGTGCTGGCCCGGAAGTACTCCCGAAACTCGGGGTTAATCTCCGAAGACAGGGTCAGATAAGCCTCGGGAAACTCCGCTTTAATTATCTCGCCCGCCCTCTTTTCGTGGGAAGGGGTGATGTAGGAATGGAGGAAGCATACCGCGATAGCTTCAACACCCTCCTGCTTGATTTGCCGCACCGCCTGCCTGACCTCGTCTTCATTCAGGGGCTGAAGCACCTCACCCTCGGCCGTCACCCGCTCGGTAACCTCATAGCAGAGATACCGGGGAATCAATGCCGGTGGCTTGTCGAAGAAAAGGTCATAGAGGGAAGGCCTGATTTGCCGCTGAATCTCTAAAATATCTCTAAAGCCTTTCGTGGTGATGAAGGCGCTGCGGGCAACCTTGTTCTCAATAATGGCGTTCGTCGCCACCGTCGTCGCGTGAACAATCTGCGCTACCTCCTCCGGAGTGACGGCGGCTTCAGCAACTACTCTTTCCATCGCGCGTAGAAAGCCTGTGGAAAGGTCCTGCGGGGTGGTGGAAACCTTTGCGGTTCGGAACTCACCCGTCCCGAGATTCATGAGAACCGCATCGGTGAAGGTGCCACCGATATCGACACCAAGCCTATACTGCGGCATTCTTCCGACCTCCCGTTCCCCCACGGGTTTTCCTTGACCTGGATGTCTCCTTTATGTCTACGCTCCAGCTCTTCGGGTTGATAACGACGCCATATACTTCACGAGCCCTATCTAACGAAATCTTGCCGCATCTGACATCGTCCAGTACCGCCGCCGGCTCTCTTTCCAGCGGGTCTCCATAGCCCCCTCCCCCGGGGGTCTGCATGCTGACGATATCCGTGGGACCGGCGTAGAAGTTGGCTTTGGAGCCGACATCCCGGAAGTTCTTACCGCCGGGGTTCAGCAGGTATCTGGCCGTTCGGCCGTCCCGGCCGCCGAATATACCCCGGGCCGGAAACTTGGCGGTATCCGCCAGTATGGTAACGTTGGCTTCATGGTCCCTGAACCGGTAGTCTCTTCTCAAGCCCAGGCCTCCCCGGAACTTGCCGGCACCCTCGGAGTCGGGGACCAGCTCATATCTCACTATCTGGACCGGATACCCGACTTCCAGCTCCTCTATGGGTGAGTTCTCCGCATTCTGAAGGGCGGGCTGGACGGCATCGACCCCGTCCTTGGTAGGCCGGGCGCCGAAGCCGCCCCCATTAGTTTCCAGAAACACGTAATACTCCTTGCTGCGGGGGTCAACCCCACCGAAGGCGATGTGCAGGATGGTCTTCTTGCTTTCAGCGGGGACCCGGTCCGGCATTGCCTTCGAGAAGGCCCTGAGGACCGCTTCTACGGTCTTCTGCCCCACCTCCCAGCCCCCGACCACCGCACTGGGATAAGTACAGTTCACTACCGTACCTTTCGGCGCGATAACCTTGACCATCCGGTAGAAGCCGTCGTTCATCGGCAGGTCGGGTGGCAGCAGGGCCCGGATAGGGAAGGCGGCGGAGGAATAGGTCTGGGCAAAGGTGCAGTTCATCGGACCTCTACGCTGAGGGTCCGAGCCGGTCAGGTCTACGGTCACATCTCCTTTTTTAATAACGACTTTAGCCTTGATACATATCGGCTCATCAGTTATACCGTCATCGTCAACATACGCGTCACCTTCAAACACACCCTCAGGAAACCTGGCAAATGCGTGGCGGACCCGGCGCTCGGTATATTTGTGGAGCTGCTCTATGGCCGCGTTCACCACGTCCACTCCGTACTTATCCAGCAGCGCCACTATCCTTCTTACGCCGAGCTTGTTTGAGGCCACCTGGGCCCTGAGGTCACCGGCGGACTCCTTCTTGCCACGCACATTGGCGGTGAACCATTTCAACATGTCTTTGTCGATTTCACCGCCCTTCACGAACTTGACGCCCGGGACAATCACCCCTTCCTGAAAGATATCGGTGGTCATAGCAATGCTGCCCGGGGCTCTGCCGCCAATATCTACGTGATGGGCGGCGTTAGCCACGTACCCGAAGATTTCGCCGTGGTAATGAATCGGAGAAATAAGGCACACGTCGTTCAGATGGACCAGGCCACGGTGGGCATCGTTGACCAATATCCCGTCTCCCGGCTCAAGATTTTCTACGCCATACTCCTTGAGTACCGCCGGCACCGAGAAGACCAGGGCGCCGAGGTGAGAAGGCTGGTCGGAAGCCTGGTCCACCATCTTTCCCCTGGCATCAAAGAAGGTGCAGGAATGGTCGCGACGAGTTTTAATGTTTGTCGAGTAGGCTGACCTGGCCAGAGCGGCCGCCATCTCTTCCACGAAAGCGTGCATCACATTCCTGATAACTTCAAACCTGATGGTGTCAAGTTTGGGATGACCACTTTCAATTGACCCGGCTGCGTTCATAAACGCCTCCCGTTACGATAGAATAAATTATCAGAGGTTTAATATTTTGAGAGACATCTCCGCGCATATGGTAATACGACCAGTCAAAGCAACATAATAACCGGCAACATGCCTTCCGGGAGCAGTCGCCGTTGGCCAATCTAAATTCAACTCTTCTATTGTGAGTTAATCGACAAATCGCACCGAGACGTAGCCCACCCGGTCAAAAGTAGCCCGGTAGCACGCGCCTGCTTCCGGTGGTACGGCCGGATGTGGCGTTCCCGATATGATGAACTCACCGGCAGATAGGCCGATATCGTACTCGGCAAGCTTGTTGACCAGGTTGACTATGGGCTGGACGGGATTGCCCAGCACGGCGACGGCAGCCGCCGTGGCAATTACCTCGCCATTTTTCTCCAGAACCAGGCCGATTTGCCGCAGGTCAATGCCATCTATGGGGGTGAACTGTCCACCAAGCATGACCAGGGCCGCGCCGGAGCCATCGGCGATAATGTCCGGGGCTTTCTTGGGTTTCTCCTGGCAACGGGAATCAGCGATTTCGAAGGCCGGGATGACGCCGGCAATAGACGCCATTACTTTGGCCAGCGTGACCGGCCCTTTAAGGTCATTCTTCAATACGAAAGCCATCTCCCCCTCGAGAACCGGGCGGCACAGGCGGCTCAGCGAAATCGGCTCGCCCTCCGGCACCATCATCGAGGCGAGGAGATGTCCGTAAACCGGTTCATCCACGTTGAACATCTTCTGCATCGCTTTAGCGCAAAGGCCGACCTTTCGGCCGACCACCGTATCGCCGTCCTTGATCCTGGTTTTCAGTGACCGCAGTTGAACGGCATAAGCTTCGGCGGTGGTTATCTCCGGGTACTGGTCGACCACGTTGGTTATCGGCGTGACCGTTCTCTGGGCCTTGATGAGCACCTGGGATAGCTCGGCTATTTGCTTTTCCGTTAAAGACATGCAATAGACCTCCTTTTTTCCTTGTGAAATTACCTTATCATAGTCCGCTGATAAGTGCAATGTGAGATAGGAGAGAAGCTTCCCGCCCACTACCCGAAGGTTGCTGACCGGAATTAAATTGGTCAGGCGGTTATCCGTGGGCGGCTGCCGTAAGTCTC
>DAOWCR010000125.1 GCA_030639445.1 Dehalococcoidales bacterium | reverse complement strand
GATTATTTCATAAACCACCGTTGGGTGTGTGGCCACCCCTATAGGGCAAAGGCTATTGGGATGGGTATAGACTATGCTCCACGGGAGCAGGGTCTCGATTCCATAGCAGCAGCCGTTCAGCAGGCAGCCGACCCGGCCCACGGCCTGCGCCAGGATAATGCCCGGTGCGATCACATCCGCCAGATAACCGAACTGAACCTGGCTGAACCGGCTGTAAATCCAGACGCCCAGGGTGGCCCCCAGGACGGCGCCATAGGCGGTCAGGCCGCCGCCGCCGATTATCTGTCCCGGGTTCTGGCCGTAGTATTCCCATTGGTCAATAACGTGCAGCAGCCTGGCGGAGACCACACCGGAGGGAATGCCTACCAGGGCCGCCGTGAAAACGGTATCGTAAGAAACATCGGCCCCTTTCCTGACCTGCCAGACTGTCCACAGCACGACGGTCAGAATGGCCAGGGAAATCATGATGCCATACCATCTGACCTCAATCGAGCCAATGGTGAAAGCCACCGGGTTTATATCTATGGTAATCATCGTTCGTTCTACCAATAATCAGGCGCAGAGCGCCTCAACGAAGGCCTCCGCGTCAAAAGTCTCCATATCCTCCAGTTTCTCACCAACACCGATAAACTGAACCGGGATTTTCAATTCATCGCAGATAGCCAGCACGATACCGCCTTTGGCCGTGCCGTCCAGCTTGGCCAGGAAGATACCGGTAACACCAACCGCCTCGGTGAAGTATCTGGCCTGGGCCAAACCGTTCTGGCCGGTAGTGGCATCCAGCACCAGGATTACCTCGTGCGGTGCGGTACTATCAGCCTTACCCGCCACCCGCCTGACCTTTTTCAGTTCTTCCATCAGGTTGAACCGGGTGTGGAGCCGGCCGGCGGTATCGATAATGACCGCCTCAACCTGCCGGCGGTGTGCCGCCTGCAGGGCATCATAGACCACCGCCCCCGGGTCTGCCCCCGGTTGGTGGGCAATGGTATCAACGCCAGCTCTTTCTCCGAGGCGCTTGAGCTGGTCAATCGCCGCCGCCCGAAAGGTATCCGCCGCCACCAGGAGCACGCTCTTACCCTCGTTTTTTAAACTATGGGCGAGCTTGGCGATAGACGTCGTCTTGCCGCCGCCGTTGACGCCCACTACCAGGATAACCCTGGGTGGAGACGGGTTTTCCGGGACTTCCCGGGCGGGAACCTTCAGGATATCAACTATTGCCGCCTGCAGCGCCGCCCGCACCTGAGCACCCTGGTCAATCCCCTCCTCAATCACCCATTTTTTTACTTTATCAATAAGCTTTTTCGTGGTGCTAATCCCCACGTCGGCGGAAACCAGCAGCTCCTCCAGCTCGTCCCAGACCCCATCATCAACCGCCGGGCGGTCAAATAGCTGCATCGCCTTCTTGAACCAAGTATCCCGGCTGCGTTTCAGGGTGTGCTTAATGAGATTGTTTATCTACCTCTCCCCCTTAATCCCCCTCTCCTTCAAAGGAGAGGGGGAGGGATTAGATAAGAGGGACTTCGTCCCTCTATGACTCCCTATAAAGCATATTTGGAGGCTTCGCCTCTCCTGGACTCCCCATAAGAATATCTAGAGGCTTCGCCCCTCAACTCCCTACTTGTATATTTGGGGGAGGCTTCGCCTCTCTTTGACTCTCCCTGCTCCGAAGTTAATGATGCAGGGTGTCTAAGAAGGGCATCAGCCCCTCTTTTATTTACTATCTCCCTCCTCTCCTTAAACAAGAAGAGGGGGTCAGGGGGTGAGGTCACCCTACACTCTGGATGAGAGGAGGAAGGATTATGTAAGAAGGGTTTCGTCCCTCTAAAACTCCCGGTAAACATATTTCCGGGTAATTTACCCCTGAACCCCACATAAGCATATTTAGAGGCTCCACTTCACTATGGCTTCTCCAATAGTCCCTCCAGTAACATTCGGGCGGCTTCCTTGTCCAAGGGCTGGTTGTTGTTGCCGCACTTGGGCGACTGGATGCAGCTCGGACAGCCTTCCTGGCAGGGGCATTCTTTAATCGCCTCCAGTGTAGCTTGCCATAATTCCCTTATCATGTCAAAACCCTTCTCGGCAATGCCGATGCCGCCGGGATAGGCGTCATAGATAAATACCTGGGCCCGGCCGGTATCGGGGTGGAGGGTGGTGGACACCCCGCCGATGTCATTGCGGTCACAAAGGGCAAACAGGGGGAGAATGCCAATCGCCGCGTGCTCCACGGCGTGCAGTCCCCCGGCAAAGTCCATCCCTGACTCTTCCAGTCGGGCGACGGCCCCGGGGGGGAGGTCAAACCACAGCGCCACCGTCGGGAAACACTGGGGAGGCAGGTCAAGCGGTTCCTCCCCGACCACCTCCTCGGTAAACTGCGCCAGCTTCTTGAATCCGACCACGTGGTTGGTGACCTCCACTTCGCCCAGGCATACCTTCACCGGTCCCATTTTTTTATCGCGGCTCAGCTTCACGATACGCAGGTCTTCGATTTCTTTCGTCTGGGTATAGTAGTTAACTTTAGTCGGCACGGCGCAGGCCGTATGATTGGCCCGGTCAAGCTCGGTAACCAGGTAAGAATCTCCCTGGTGAAGATAGATAGCCCCCGGATGTATCTGGAAAAAGGCGACGCTGGCTTCCACCGTTTCCAGCAGGGCGCCGGTGGAGGCGTCCACCAGGGCATAATTCTGCCCGGTAGTGGCCCGGATATTAACCGCCTGGGCCGGGTAAGAAATCGCCGGCGAAAGATACCACCTCCGGTTACGCTCTTTCAGTATGTCCTGCTCTTCCAGGGCCTTTATTTCCCGGGCCAGCGGCAGGCCAAAGATTTT
>DAOWCR010000071.1 GCA_030639445.1 Dehalococcoidales bacterium | reverse complement strand
TATAGCCGCACGCCGGACAGATAAAACACCCCTCCTGGTAGATGAGCATATTGCTGCACTCCGGGCACTGCCCGGCCAGGTTCTTGGCCAGGCCGTAGTCCTCCGGCCGGGGCTTGCCGTCATAGCCGGTGGTGTGCTTTTCCAGCACGCTGGCGATGGCGTCGGCGCAGGAGAGAATAGACTTGCCCTGTTCCCAGACGATGGACGGACAGCGGATGCCCCGCAGCTGCTTGACCAGCGAGGCCACTTCCACCCCGGCTCTCAGCGCCAGGGAGATAAGCCGGCAGGTGGCTTCCAGCTGGGCGGAGGCGCAGCCCCCGGCTTTGCCCAGGTTGGAAAAGACCTCAAAGATGCCCTGCTCGTCGGAATTCACGGTGACGTAGAGCGAGCCGCAGCCGGTGGTGACCCTTTCCGTTATCCCAGTGGTTACCTTCGACCTTTTCCGGGGGGTGAGTTTACCCTCTTCGGTTACCTGTTTTTCCGGCTGGCCGGTGGTCAGCACCTGGGCGTCACGGCTCCGGTCACGGTAAATGGTTATTCCTTTCAGTTTTTTCTCGTAGGCCAGCATATACACCCGGGCAACGTCTTCCCGGGTGGCCTCCTGGGGGAAATTGACCGTCTTGGAAACCGCGTTGTCCGTGGACTGCTGGAAGGCGGCCTGCATCTTGACGTGCCCTTCCGGAGTTATCTCGTGGGCGGTGACAAATAGCTGCCTGGCGGCTTCGGGCACGCCGTCAATCTCACCGAGGTGAGCACCGTCCGCCAGTTTCTGCATAAGTTCCCCGGAGTAAAAGCCCCCGCTACGGGCGGCCTCCTCAAAATGGGGATTTACCTCCACCAGCCGGGCGCCGTCCAGGATATTCTTGGTGTAGCTCAGGGCAAAGAGAGGCTCAATGCCACTGGAGCAGCCGGCAATCAGGCTCAGGGTGCCGGTGGGGGCGATGGTGGTGCAGGAGGCGTTTCTGACGTTGGGGCCGTCGGGAATATCGTAGATGCTGCCCTCAAAGGCGGGGAAGACCCCGCGCTCTTTACCCAGTGCCACCGAGGCTTTGCTCGCCTCTTCGTTGACGAACTGCATAATCTCGGTGCCTGTTTGCAGTGCCTCTGCCGAGTTATAGGGGATACCCAGCTGGATGAGCATATCGGCAAAGCCCATTACCCCGAGCCCGATTTTCCGGGTCTTTCGGGTCATTTCGGCAATCTGGGGCAGAGGGAATTTGTTGACATCAATGACGTTATCTAAAAGCCGGACGGCGCTCTTTATGGTGGCCGCCAGCCTGGGGTAGTCAATCTCGGTAGTCCCGCCGGTCTGGCGCAGCATTTTGGCCAGGTTGATTGACCCCAGATTGCAGGAC
The DNA here is from genome assembly GCA_030639445.1 of Dehalococcoidales bacterium. Taxonomy (GTDB): domain Bacteria; phylum Chloroflexota; class Dehalococcoidia; order Dehalococcoidales; family RBG-16-60-22. Next base: position 5,141 of record DAOWCR010000071.1, on the reverse strand, counting down.
TCGTAGGGGAGCAGGGGCTGCTCGCCGCAGGGGTTGGTGCTTTCGATGCTGCCCAGGTGGGGGGTGGGGTTATCCTGGTTGATGCGGTCGATGAAGACGATGCCCGGGTCACCGTTCCGCCAGGCCATGTCCACGATTTTGTCAAAGACCTCTTGGGCATTGAGCTTGTCCACGGCCTCTCCGGTGTGCGGGTTTACCAGGTCATACTCTACCCCTGATATTACCGCTTCCATAAATTTGGTGGTTATGGCCACGGAGATATTAAAGTTGGTCAGGGCAGACAAATCTTCTTTAGCGGTGATGAACTTCATAATATCGGGGTGGTTAACACTGAGAATACCCATATTCGCCCCGCGGCGCATTCCCCCCTGCTTGATGACATCGGTGGCGATGTCAAAAGCCCGGATAAAGGAGACCGGGCCGCTGGCTATCCCGCCGGTGGAGCCTACCCGGTCTTTTTCCGGCCTCAGCCGGGAGAAGGAAAAACCAGTCCCGCCGCCGCTTTTGTGGATGAGGGCCGTGTTTTTTACCGACTCAAATATAGATTCCATGGAGTCCTCGATGGGCAGGACGAAGCAGGCGGACAGCTGTCCCAGCTCCCTCCCCGCGTTCATCAGGGTAGGGGAGTTGGGCAGGAACTCCAGGCTGGTCATCAGCCGGTAAAACTCGTCTTCTCTGGCCCGGACATCCGCCTTGGGCTGGTAAATAAGCTCGGCCGAGGCGATAGTCCTGGCCACGCGGCGGAACATCTCCTCCGGCGTCTCGATAACCTGCCCCTGCTTATCTTTCTTCAGATACCTCTTTTGCAGGACGTGAAGGGCGTTTTCGGTAAGATTAACGCCGGTTGCCGGTTGGCTTTTCGACTTGACGGTAGCAATTTTCTCCACTTTAGGTTTCGCCTCCTCGGTATGTTTCATTTCTTCGGCCGCCAGGATTTCCTCGACCATAGTCAGTATGTCGGTTTTAGCGGGTAAGCGGATTTGCTGGCGCGATGGCTTCAGTACCAGGTCTTCCATGCCGGGCAGGGTTGGCGGCGGCAGGGGTGACTCCCGTTCCAGCCGCTCAATCACCTGCGAGGTGAGCCGCTCCACCAGTTGCCGGTCGGCAATGCCCATGGACTCGGCGGCGGCAAAGACGATGCGGGCAATCTGGCTCCGGCTGGGAGAGTTTAATTTCTTGTTTTCTGATTGACCGGCTTTGTCCATCTTATGATGCCTACTTTAAATTCAGTTACTCCTGCTTCGTTCTGCCCTCTTCCGGCCTCTTCCGGCCAGTTCCTCTAAATTGTCGGTAGAGAGCAGGGGGAGCTGGTTGGCGGGGTGGGCTACGCCCGATTCACCGCTGACCAGGGTGTCCACGACTTCTTTCAAGGTGGTGATGTCGGTAAATTCCCGGTAGACGCTGGCGAAGCGGATATAGGCAATATGGTCCAGGCTCTTTAGTTTCTCCATCACCATATCGCCGATAACCGTGCTGGGCACCTCCAACCTGCCGGAATGGTAGAGCTCGGCTTCAATATCATCGGCGACCTTATCCACCGTACCGCTGGGCAGCGGCCGTTTCTCACAGGCCTTGCGGATGCCGGTCAGCAGCTTGTCCCGGTTAAACTCCTCGCGCCGTTCGTCTTTCTTGATGACGAACAGCCCGGCCGGCTGCAGGCGCTCGTAGGTGGTGAAACGGGAGCCGCACTCCAGGCACTGACGCCGGCGGCGTATACCGTCATTGATGTCCCGGGAGTCGATGACTTTGGAATCGTGATAACCGCAATAAGGACAGTCCATAGTGGAAAACCTACTCTATATTGTGTGACAAGTGCCACAATACCACAAGATATAGTGTTTGTCAAGGTTTTTAAGGTTACTTTTAAAAGATTTTTTGGGCTTATCCGCCTTTAATTTTTCATTTATATGACCCCATCCCCCTGTATCCCCCTTCCCCTTGTTAAGGGGAAGGGGGAGGATAAAAAAGAGGGACTTCGTCCCTCTAAAACTCCCGGTAAATATATCTGATGGCGTCGTCTTTCTTTGACTCTCCTTGCCTTAGATTTAATAATGCGGGGGGTCTAAGAGGGGTGAAACCCCTCTCCTAAAAACATTCCCCCTCCCTTATCAAAGGGAGGGGGATTAAAGGGGGTGGGTCACCTAAATAAAATCTAAAAGAGGGTGAGGCCGCCATCAGTACCTGGTGTGGCAGGCTTTACCTGGTTGGATGCAGAGAGTAAGATTATGATGGGTGAGCAAATGGACTACCAGGCGGCTCTGGATTATATTTTAAGCTTCGCTGATTACGAGCGGCTGCCGCGCTCGGCACTCGTCTTTGACTTAAAGCGTATCGAGAGGCTGCTGGCCAGACTGGGTAATCCCCAGCACGCGGCCAGGTCAGTCCATGTGGCCGGCACCAAGGGAAAGGGCAGCACCGCGGCTATGATTGCCTCCATGTTAACTCAAGCCGGCTGCCGGACCGGGCTTTATACCTCCCCCCATCTCCTCAGCCCCATGGAGAGAATACAGATTGACGGGCAGCCCGTGGCGGAAAATGACTTTAGCCGGCTGGTGGCGATGATAAAACCCGAGGTGGCCGCGGTAAATGCTTCCGGCGGCCTGGGCGAGCTGACTACCTTCGAGCTGCTGACGGCGCTGGCCTTCATCTACTTCAGAGAGACGGAGGTGGATTATCAAGTGCTGGAGGTGGGGCTGGGGGGGCGACTGGACGCCACCAGCGTGGTCCGGCCGGAAGTCTGCGTCATCACTTCCATCAGCTTCGACCACACCGATGTCCTGGGGGATACCCTCTCTCAGATAGCCGCAGAGAAAGCAGGCATTATCAAGTCGGGGAGCATCTTGGTCTGTTCTCCTCAGCCCTCTGAAGCAATGGAAGTAATCGAACGGATATGCCGTGAGCGGGGGGTAAGATTGGTCAAAGTGGGCCATGAGGTTACCTGGGAACGGCAGGCCATTAGTCCCGAAGGGCAGTCTTTTCGGCTGAGCGGACTGGCCGGAGAATATAATCTGGAAATCCCTTTGCTCGGTGAGCACCAGCTGGAGAATGCCGCCACGGCGGTGGCGGCATTGGAGGTTCTGGCGACCAGAGAAGCCAAAACATCACTGGAGAGTATTAAGCGCGGGCTGAGTCAGGTGCGCTGGTCGGGCCGACTCCAGGTTCTGAGGCGCGAGCCCTGGGTCATCGTGGACGGTGCTCATAATGCCGACTCGGCACGGAGGTTGAACCAGGCGCTCAGGCAGTATTTTAGTTTTGCACGGGTGTTCCTGATTTTTGGCGCTTCTTCGGATAAAAACATTGCCGGGATGGTGGCCGAGCTGGCGTCTCTCCCCAGGGAAGTTATCGTTACCCGCTCCCGCCACCCCAGAGCCGTGGCCCCGGCCGTACTGGGCAGCGAGTTCTCCAAGCACGGGATAGCCCCGGAGGAGGCGGAAAATGTGGCCGCGGCGGTAGAGCTGGCACTGGTCCGGGCCAACCCGGCTGACCTTATTTGCGCCACCGGCTCGCTGTTTGTCGTTGCCGAAGTGATGGAATATATGGCGCCGCGCGGCTAGCCCGAAGCAGGATTGAACCTGGCTTCAACCACCAGGTCTTCTCCCATTCGGTATATCTTATTAAAAGATAGCTTTAAAGTCTGGCTGACCTCGCGCCGGTTTAGCTCCCCCACCGCAGCAACGCCCTTCCCCATTATTTTGGGCGCTATGGCGATGACCGCTTTGTCGGCCAGGTTCTGGCGCAGAAACGAGGTGATGACCCCGGCGCCTCCCTCCACCAGGACGGAAGAAATGCCTCTCTCGCCCAGTATGCCGAGAAGGTGCTTCAGGTCGACTTTTCCCGCCTCGTCCTCCCGCGTTACCAGAACTTCAATTCCCACCTCGCGCCAGTAAGCTATCTTCTTATCGTCGGCGTGAGAAGTAGTGGCGATAATGGTGGGCGCTGCCTCCCGGTTTTTGACCACCCCGGCATCCGGCGGAAGCCTCAATCTGGAATCAAGGATAATCCGGGAGGGGTTTCTGCCTTTGACCAGGCGCACGGTGAGCCGGGGGTCATCCGCCAGTACCGTGTCTATCCCCACCATAACGGCATCGTTTACCGCCCGCAGCCGGTGGGCCAGCCGGCGGAACGGCTCCGAGCTTATCCATTTAGAGTCTCCGGTGGCGGTGGCAATCCGGCCGTCCAGGGTCTGGGCGAACTTGAGGGTGACCAGAGGTAGACCGGTGGTCATGTGCTTGAAATGGGCTTCATTCAAGTTGCGGCACTCATCTGCCAGCACCCCGACTTCAGTCTCAATTCCCCGCTGCTTTAACCGCGCCACGCTTTTCCCGTTGACCTGCGGGTTCGGGTCCAGAGTCCCGATGACGACCCGGCCAATATTATTCTGGATTATGGCGTCCACGCAGGGAGGAGTTTTGCCATAATGGCCGCATGGTTCCAGGGTAACATAGAGAGTTGCCCCGGTGATGCTCTCACTGGCGTTCTGGATGGCGTTGATTTCGGCATGCTTGCCGCCGTAGTGATGATGGTAGCCATGAGCGATGACGCGGTCATCTTTCACGATAATAGCACCCACCATCGGGTTTGGGTTGGTCCTCCCCAGACCCCGGCGGGCCAGCTTTAAAGCCTGCTTCATATAGTCTGCGTCACGCAAGTCCGGTCTAACTCCTCTGGTTACCAGGTTAATTCTGTCTCCGGCTCGATGGGGATTTAACCTCCTGATATCTACGCCGGTCGGTGATGGGATATTAGCATCGTGGTAAGAGGAAGTCAATAGCCGATGGAGGCAGTGAGTACTCCTGTCAACCGGTGTTTAGCAGTGAGCTTGCGCGGCTGATACTGATTTGTTAAAATCAAAGAGGTAAAAACCCGGGCAGGTAGTCAATTATAGCGCGGTGGTTCTACTAAGGAAAGCGCTGACTTGACTGTTCGCTAAAGCTGAATACGGGCCGTTAGCTCAGTTGGTAGAGCACCTGACTTTTAATCAGGGTGTCACAGGTTCGAGACCTGTACGGCCTACCAAGACTGGAAGACTTTCCCTGTCGGGGAGTTTTTGAAAGAATCAGGGTGTCAAGACACTAGGTCAACCGACACCCTGATTTTATTATTTCTCAGATAAAAAATCAATTTATTGTCGTTAAAAAAGG
>DAOWCR010000053.1 GCA_030639445.1 Dehalococcoidales bacterium | reverse complement strand
GTTTGATTCACAGGTAACTTCATAGCCCTCTTGCGTGAGGGTATCCTTTACCAGTCTCGCCGCACTGGGAGTATCTTCGACAACTAAAATTCTTTTTCCCATGAGAGTCTTCCTTTCCAGAACGTCAACAAGGCCGTCTTCAACGAGGTATTCTCCGACCCACCTCCTCTTTTTCGCTGAGAGGTACCGGTACGGAAAAGTAAAAAGAAGACCCCTTACCGAGCTCAGATTCCACCCATATACGCCCGCCGTGTGCTTCAATAATCTGCCTCGAGATATAAAGGCCAAGGCCTATCCCCTTAATCTCGGCCGAGTCTTCCACTCGAGAGAACCTTTCAAAAAGGTACGGAATTGCCTCCTCGGGAATACCCGGACCACGGTCGATAACCCCCACGACCAGTTCATCACCTTTAACTTCGCTCTTTACCGTGATAATACCGCCGTCACCGCTATACTTGATGGCATTGCTGAGCAGATTGAGAATTACCTGCCCCACGCGTTCTCCATCTATCTCCACCTCCGGCATTGTCGCCGGGATATCCTCATTGATGACGACGCCCTTATCACTGGCCAGAACAGCACAGGTCCCCAGGCAATTGCGGATTATGCTCTTGAGCGAGGTGCGCCGCTTATGGATTCTAAACCGGCCAGATTCAAGACGTGATACATCGAGTAAATCACTGATTAATCTATCGAGCACTTCGCCTTCCCGGTCTATGATGGCCAGGTATTCCTTACTGGTATTAAGGTCAAGCGTCTTGCCTCTCAATATCAATTTAGTAAAGCCCTTAATGGCGTGCAGTGGCGTACGCAGCTCATGCGACATTTTGGAGATGAACTCGGATTTCATGCGGTCGAGTTCGCTTAGCGCTTCATTGGCCTGTTCCAGCTCGGAAGTCTTCTTTTCCAGCTCCTCGATGTGTGCCTGCAGCTCGTTGTATATGCTCAGGGCCAGTTCCGGGTTTGCCGTGGACAACATGCGCTGCTTGGTCCGGCCAATATCGCTTATGCCCGCCGATCCTGTCATCCCGGCGGTGGCCCCGGCAATATCAATGTCAGCAGAACGGTCAACTCGTTCTTCCTTATCCTTTATCCGGGTCATTTTCCTCTTCATCCTCACCGGTCTCGGCTATTATTTTCCGGGACCGGGCTCTAAATCTAACTCTAACTCCGTCTCCAGCGCTTGTCAATACTGATAACCGTGATAAGCTCCCGGGTGCGGAATGTGGTTATGACTTAAGGAGAGGGCGACTATATCAAAACAACCCATCCCTTTTCAGGCTCAGGTAATTCTGGCCGCCGATGATGACATGGTCCAGGACATCTATGCCCATAATCTGCCCGGCTTCCACCAGGTTCCCGGTCAACTTTACGTCATCTTCCGAAGCTTCAGGGTCGCCCGAGGGGTGGTTATGGACAAAGATTACCGAGGCGGCGCTGGCGGACACCGCCTCCTTGAACACTTCCCGGGGGTGGACAATGCTGCTGTCCAGGCTGCCGACGGATATCTCCGCCACCCGGATTAACCGGTTCCTGGTATCCAGCAGCAGCGCCAGGAAATACTCCTTCTTTTTACCCCGCAGCCGGCCCCGCACCAGCTCGGCCACATCTTCCGGGGTCTTGACCGGCGGCGTGTCGCCGTTCTCGGCATAGCCCTCCAGCCGGTTGGTCAATTCAAAAGCCGCCTTAATCTGAGACGCCTTGGCCACGCCAATCCCCTTCACCCGGGACAGCTCCTCCACCGAGGCGTTGGCCATCCCCTTGAGGCCGCCAAACTGGCGCAGCAGCCGCTGGGCGGTCACCATCACCGATTCACCGGATATACCGCGCCCCATAATCAGGGCCAAAATCTCCTGAGCGGACAGGACTTCCACGCCAAACTTCTGCAGCCTCTCCCGGGGCCGCTCCGAGACGGGCAAATCATGGATGGTGAAAGACGCACCTTGTTTCGGCAAAGGTTTTTCCATACGGATTTAGTTTAGCACCAGCGCCGACGGGACACAAGAAAGCTACCGTTTCCGGGTTTTCCGTTTCAATCCGGGAAGGCGTACCCGCGCCACAAACTGTCCAGGCCGTCCGTATCAAAGCCGTAAACCCGGCCCAGTGCCTGGTCATAGCCGCTGCCTTCCCGGAAAGTGTTTAATAACTCAAGCATATGACTCTGTCCATAATTATAGATAAGAAACTCGACCAGGCTATAGCTCTGGACATAGGCGAGAGTGGACTGCCCCGCGTAGGCGGAAAACGGGCTGGACAGACTGCGGACGGAAATAAGACTGCCCTCATCTTCGGCTTCAATGAGCAAATCGACGAAAGCGGGGGGCAGTGTCCCTTCGGTATACATGGCCAGGCCTTCATCAAGCCAGGTGGGCAGCTCGTTGTAGGGGTTAAAGACCATCTGGTGGACAACCAGATGGGTCAACTCGTGGGCAATTGCCCGCCTTCCCCAGTCGAGCTTGCCGGGAGCAATCCCGATGACGATAGTGCTGAACCGGGTAAAGGCAACTCCTCCCGTCCACTCCTGAGGGAAAATCATGGCCCCCCGCAGGGCCTGGGCATCATCGTAGATATACAGCTTGACCGGGTTCTCCGGCCTGGCCCCGGTAGACTCCTCCAGGTGGGCCAGCACGCTCTGGGCGGTCGTCATTATCTCCCGGGCAAAGGACTTATCCCCTTCATACCAGTGCAGGGTTACCATGCCCTCGGTCAGGCTTTGCCAGGCATAACGGTCATCGTTAAACTGTACCTGGACCGGCCTGGTCTCAACCTTATGCCCATTAGCATCTTCCATCGTCCACCAGTACCTGAGGCGGCTCCCCGGAGGCAACCCACCCGTCTTCCTCATATCCCAGCCCCACCCCACGTCAACCGTGGCCGCCGGCGTAAAATCAATATAGACCTCGCTGGTTACCTGGGCGTGGCCCATCTGGTCAACGATGTAGCGCAGGCGAATATCGGTGATACTGACATCGCTGGCCGCGGACAGGTTAAAGTCAAGTCTGGTAGGGAAATCGGTGACCACCGAGCTATCCAGCACCGTCAGCCCGCTACCGGCCTGGACCGGGACAGCACCCGGCAGGGCCAGAAGCAGGCAGAGAACCAGGACCAGTAAAGCAGTTTTTCTTATCATTTTTCTTTACCCATCAGCGACCGGAGATAGGCGGTGATAAAATCGTCCAGCGCCCCATCCAGCACGGCATCAGTATCACCGGTCTGATAACCGGTGCGGTGGTCTTTCACCATCCGGTACGGGTGCAGGACGTAACTCCTTATCTGGTTGCCCCACCCGGCCGCCACGTGCTTTCCCTTGACCCGGGCCTTTTCCTCGGCTTGCTCCGCCAGCTCCCGCTCGAGCAATCGTGACTGGAGTATCCTCAGGGCGATCTCTTTATTCCGGTACTGAGAGCGCTCACTCTGGCAGGTAACCACCAGCCCCGTCGACAGGTGGGTCAGCCGGACGGCACTGCTCGTCTTCTGCATATGCTGTCCTCCCGGCCCGCTGGAGCGGAAGGTCTCAATCTTCAAATCGTCGGGCGCTATCTTTATGTCAACATCATCTTTGGCCTCGGGCATAACCTCTACCAGGGCAAAGGAAGTATGCCGGGCGTGGTCGGCATCAAAGGGAGAAAGGCGCACCAGCCGGTGGACCCCATGCTCCGATTTCAGGTAGCCGCAGGCATAATCACCGCTTATCCCGATGACGACACTCTTCACGCCGGCCTCTTCGCCCGGGGAACTGTCCAGCACCTCCGCCTGGTAGCCGTGCCGCTCCGCCCAGCGGAGATACATCCTCATTAACATCTCGGCCCAGTCCTGGGACTCGGTGCCACCGGCGCCAGCGTGAACCGCCAGAATCGCATTTCGGTTATCATACTCACTGCGGAAAGCCAGTTGAAATTCCAGCTCGTCAAGCCAGGCGGTCACTGCCTCGACCTCGGACTGGATTTCGGCCTGCATTGCCTCGTCCTCTTCGGTCAGGGAGACCAGTTCGACGAGGTCGGCCACCCTCTCCTCCAGCTCCCGCCATCTCTGGACTACTTTCTTATGCTCCGCCAACTGGCGCATCACGTTCTGTGCCTTGGCCTGGTCCCGCCAGAAATCAGGTCTGGCGGACTCTTTTTCCAGTCGACCGATTTCCTTTTCCCTGGCAGCTACGTCAAAGATGCACCAGCGCCATGGAAATTCTGGACCGCAAGCTCTCTAATTTATCCCTTAACTCCGGCATCTTTCCTCCCCGTAACTTTCCTGGGTAAAAATTTCTCCCGTTAGCCGGCCACCGAAGCTGCCGCATCTTTTTCCGGCTCAAGATTTCCACCGGCCGCCAGGTGGGCCAGCCGGGCCGGTTCGGGCAAGCGGTAACCACGGCAGCACGCCAGCACCCAGTGTATCGCCGCCGGGAGGTCAACTTTATGGCCTATGGAGACATAAACGGGCTTCACCCCGCGCCTGGTGCGCAGGGCCACCCCGATAATTTCACCATCATCCACCAGTTCCGCGTAGCTTCCCGGCTCATCGCCCGGCGCCCGATGGCAGCCACACAGGCGGGACTTGGCGCAGCCAATCGTCGGCTTCTCCAGAAACAGTCCCAAGTGAGAAGCCAGGCCTATCCGCCGGGGATGGGCAATCCCCTGCCCGTCCACCAGGACAAGGTCAGGGGTAACGGTGAGTTTCGCAAAAGCCGCCAGTATTAACGGTGCTTCCCGGAAGGACAAAAGCCCCGGGATATACGGAAAGCCGAGCTTCCCGCTGGCCACTTCCACAGCCACCAGTTTCAGTTCCGGATAACTCAGGACAACCACCGCGCCAGTCGCCATCTCACTCGTTTTACTGGTGGATATGTCCACACCGGCAATCAAACGGGGGACGGTAACTTCACTGACTCTCGATACCCTGGCCGCCAGCGGCCACTGCATCTCTAAAGCCCGGGGGGTACTCACCGCCCAATCATGCAACTTCGTCACTTTCATACTCCGATTATAATCTTAAAACGGCCTCCTGGCAACCAATTATTTGATTGACATTGACAGCCATTTCGGTTATAGTGCATAATGTTCAGGAAAGAAGCCTAAACAAACATGGTAAAGATTAGACTCCGCAGAGTAGGTGCCAAGAAACAACCAAGCTATCGCCTTGTCGTCGCTGATTCCCGGTCACCCCGTGATGGGGCATTTATTGCCACCATCGGTCACTATAACCCCCTTACCGACCCGGAAACGGTGGTCATCAACGAGGAAAAAGCGCGCCACTGGTTAGGCCAGGGAGCGCAACCGACCGATACCGCTGCCAGACTACTGGCTAAAGCCGGTATTATCGCCGAGTCCGAAGCCCGGATAGAGAAAATCAAGGCCGGCGCGCCCGCAAAACCCAAAGCCAGCAAGAAGAAAGCCAAGGCCGACGTAACCGAAAAACCCGAGGCCGCTACCACCGAAGAACCGGAAGCCAGCAAGGAAGAACCCGAGGCCGCTACCACCGAAGAACCTGAAGCCAGTAAGGAAGAACCCGAGGCCGCTACCACCGAAGAACCCAAAGCCAGCAAGGAAGAACCCGAGGCCGTTACCACCGAAGAACCGGAAGCCAGTAAGGAGGAACCCGAAGCCAGTACCACCGAAGAACCGGAAGCCAGCGTCACCCAAAAACCCAAATCAAGCAAGGAGAAAACCAAATCATGAAAGATCTCGTAGAATTCATCGCCAAATCAATCGTCGACGCACCTGATGAAGTAAAAATTGAAGAGGAAACCACCGAGGAAGGCCTGACACTTAAGCTGCAGGTTGCCGATGAGGACAAGGGAAGAGTCATTGGCAAGCAGGGCCGAATCGCTGAAGCAATACGCACTCTACTCAGGGTAAAAGCCGCCAAAGCAGCCACCAAGGTCAGACTTGAAATCGTCTAACTTATCTCCTGAATGGTGACCAGCCGCCCCAAATCAGGCCTGAAATCAGGAATGGAACCGTCCGACCTGGACTTCCTCACCATTGGCCGCATACTGTCCACGTGGGGAGTCAAAGACAAATTAAAGGTACAGCCAGAAAGCGACTTTCCCGGGCGCTTCACCCCCGGCTTAAGGGTCTATATCGACCGGCAGCCGGCGGTTATCCGCAGCGCCGAATGGCACCAGGGCAAACTGCTTATCCAGCTTGACACCATAGACCGCCCCGAAGATGCCCGGAAGCTGCGGGGAAAAGCCATTAAAATACCCCGAAGCCAGGTTCACCCCCTGCCGGAAGGACAATACTACCATTTCCAGCTAATTGGCCTGGAAGTATGGACCACCCGGGGGGAGCTACTGGGTAAAATCACCGAAATCCTGGCTGCGGAGAGCAATGATAACTACGTGGTCCGCAGCCCCAAAGGGGAAATCCTTATTCCCGCTATTGATGATGTCGTCAAGTCCATTGACCTGGAGCAGGGGCGCGTAACCATTGAGGCTATTGACGGACTGGTAGACTTAAACCGGAAGAATGATTAATCAGGTGGCCGTTTTCCTAGATTCCCGATTTCTTTCTTCGCTTCGCTGTTTCCGCCACCTTGAGACGGACCAGCGAACGCCGCAGGGCCGCCTCCGTCCGGGCGGCATCAAACCCCTCGGGCTTTTCGGCCAGCCGCTCCCGGGCCCGGCGCCTGGCTTCCTCGGCACGGGCAATGTCAATCTCCTCAACCTTCTCGGCAGCATCCGCCAGGACGATAACTCTATCCGGCCGCACTTCCAGAAAACCGCCGGAAATGACCATGGAGACCTCCTCCCCACCCTTCTTTATCCGCAGTTCCCCCGGCTGCAGGATGGTCATCAAAGGCGTGTGATGGGGTAAAATCCCCAGCTGGCCTTCCACCCCGGGGGCGATGACCATGTCCACTTCTTGCGAATAGACTTCCTTCTCGGCAGTAACGATGTCAAGCTTGATGCCAGGCATTGGCCTATACCTCCAGGCTCCGGGCCGCCTCCACCACCTCGTCTATCGTACCCGCCATATAAAAGGCCTGTTCCGGCAGGTCATCATATTTTCCTTCCAGAATCTCCTGAAAACCGCGTACCGTTTCTTTCACCGGCACGTATTTCCCCTCCCGCCCGGTAAAGACCTCGGTAACAAACATCGGCTGGGACAGGAACTTCTGGATACGGCGGGCCCGGTTCACGGTAAGTTTATCCTCCTCACTGAGTTCCTCGATACCCAGTATGGCGATAATATCCTGCAGGTCCTTATAGCGCTGCAGTACCCGCTGCACTTCGCGGGCTACCCGGTAGTGCTCCTCCCCGACGATATCCGGCGTGAGTATACGCGAGGTGGAGACCAGCGGGTCAACCGCCGGATACAATCCCTGCTCGGCGATAGACCTCTCCAGGGCAACCACCGCGTCCAGATGGCCGAAGGTGGTCACTACCCCGGGATCGGTATAGTCATCAGCGGGGACATAGATAGCCTGAAAGGAGGTAATTGAGCCCTGCCTGGTGGAGGTAATCCGCTCTTCCAGCTCACCCATCTCCGTCGCCAGGGTGGGCTGGTAGCCCACCGCCGAGGGCATCCGCCCCAGCAGAGCAGAGACTTCCATACCGGCCAGGACGTAGCGGTAGATATTATCAATGAAGAGCAGGACATCCTGGC
>DAOWCR010000016.1 GCA_030639445.1 Dehalococcoidales bacterium | reverse complement strand
GGTCTCCGCCAGGCTGCTGCACGTTATTGACCAATGGGAATACTACGGCCAGAACCCGGGACAGATAATCGGCGGCGGCGGCCTGACCGCCTATGGCGCTGTCCTGGGGGCCACCCTGGGCGTCTGGATTTACAGCCGGTTCAGCCAGGTTCAGTTCGGTTATCTGGCGGATGTGATCGCGCCGGGCATTATCTTGGCGCAGGCCGTGGGCCGGGTCGGCTGCCTGCTGAACGGCTGCTGCTATGGAGTCGAGACCCTGCTCCCGTGGGGCATAGTCTATACTCATCCTAATAGCCTTTGCCCTATAGGGGTGGCAACCCACCCAACGGTGGCCTACGAGATAATCTGGAACCTGATAGTTTTTGGCGTGCTGGTTAAACTGAGAGGCCGGCTTAAGCCCGACGGCTCGCTGTACCTGACCTATCTCAGCCTGTACTCGGTATGGCGCCTGGGCACTGATTTTCTGCGGGAAGGAACGTCTTTTCTCTTCGGCCTGCACCAGGCCCAGGTAATCGCCGCCATCGTTCTGGGTATCGCGGTGCCCCTGTTTGTCATGAGGATACGGTGGGTGAAGACCGGGAGTAAGGCGGAATAGAAAGATGACTGACTTGCCTTTGTCAGCAAGCGGCCGGAGCGCTCTTGAAATAGCCACTGAAGCGGCGAAACAGGCCGGGGAGATTCTATTAGCCCATTTCCACGGTGAAAAAAAGATGAGGGACAAAGGCAGGGGTGACCTGGTCACCGGGATTGATGTCCTCTCCCAAAAGGCGATAATAAAATCCCTGGCCGATGAATACCCTGATTACAATGTCCTGGCGGAAGAATCGGCGGCTTCTATAACTGTCACGGGCTATACCTGGCTGGTTGACCCCCTGGCGGGCACCAATAACTACGTCTTCGGTATACCGTTCTTCTGTATCAATATTGCTCTGGTCAAAGATAATGATGTTTTGCTGGGTATAACCTATGACCCGTTGCGGGATGAGCTTTTTCGGGCGGAGAAGGGAAACGGGGCGTACCTTAATGACTCACCCATTCATGTCTCCGGAAAGGCTTCACTTCAGGACTCTTTACTGGGCTTCGACCCCGGCTATGACAGGGCTTCCGGCGGTGAATTGCTCAGGGCCGTTACCGGACTGTGGCCGGAAGTATTCGGGTTGAGGGCCATGGGTTCGGCGTCCGTAGCTTTGGCATACGTTGCCTGCGGCCGCATTGACCTTTATGTCCGCCGTAGCGTTCACCCCTGGGATATTGCCAGCGGCCTCCTGCTGGTCCGGGAAGCCGGCGGTAGGGTCAGTGACTGGCGGGGAAAACTGGCGGACTTCCGGAACAAAGAGATTGTGGCCGCCAACGGCACGCTCCAACGGGAGTTCCTGGACCGGTTGAAACCTGCTTAGCCCTCTATATCAGGAAATCAGTTGCGACTTCCCCATAGAAGCAGGGCGCAGACCACGGTCACCGCGAGCATGGCGGCACTGACCACGCTAAAGCTGGTATAGAAGCCGTAATTGTCAATGAGATAGCCAATCGCGGGCGCTATGGCCGGACCTCCCCGGCTGCCGAGGTAGTAAAGGCCGAGCACGGTCGAGCGTTTACGCTCCGAGGTATGGCTGATGATGTAAGCTTCGACCACCGGCATGCCGAGGTGCATCGCCATACCGATGATAATTAATATAATGGAGATGGTTAGGCCAAGAGACACCTGGTTCAGCAGATAGATGGCCGGGCTGGCAATAAAGCCTACCGCTAGTATCACCGGCACCCTGCCTATGCGGTCAGAGAGGTATCCGCCCAGGGGACCGGCCCAGAGCCCGCCGAAGAAGGCCAGGGATAACATGGCTGCGGCGGATTCCTCGCTGGCGCCGAAGTGATCGACGATGAAAAAAGGGACGAATGATATCGTGGAGTAAATCAAGGCCATGCTGGCGATGCCCAGAGTTATAAAGGCTACCAGGCGTCGTAATTGCCTGGGGGTGGGTTGTGTCCCGGTGTCGCCGCTCGGTGCGGGCTGTTTGGCTTTCCTGACGTATCCCAGCCGACCCAGCAGTATATAAAAGGCGATGCCAAAGGCGATAGTGGGGATGGAAATGGTGAGGAACGTGCCGCGCCAGCCCAGGGCGCCGGCAATACCGGCGGCAATCAGGGGGGCAAGGAAGAAACTGCCGGTGCCGCCTATCTGGTGGATGCCCAGCGCCCGTCCTCGGCTCTCCGGTTTAACTGACGCCGAGACCAGTGGCGCGGCGGCGGGGTGATAACCGCCCCCCACCATTCCCAGCAGCACCAGGAAGAGGGCCAGCATGACATAGGTCGGGGAGAGGCCAATCAGCAGTCCGGCTATGGCCACGCCGGCCACGCCGATAGTGAGCATGATACGGGCGCCGATGCGGTCGGCCAGCCACCCTCCGGGTAACTGGCTGAGCCCATACGCCAGGTTGTACGCCATGACCAGCCAGCCAGCCTGGGCGTAAGTCAGGGTAAATTCATCGCGGATGTAGGGTAAAAGGGGTGTCAGCAGCGCCATCATCAGGTGATGGCCGAAGTGCGCCAGCACGAAAAGTGGCAGCAACCCTAGAAGGACCGAGCGGATACCGGATTTGTTAATGGCGGTTTCCTTTCCTGGCGACTTTGCCGGCACTCTCGTGATATCCGGTCACCTAAAAATGACATTATAAGCCCTGGCGCTCCGAATGGCAAATGGGCGTGTTTCTTCAGCTTATCGGGTGTTTCCGTCTCCGGGTTATGTCCCCGGAGATTGCTCGAGCCGGTGACGATGGCCTTCAACGAGGAAAGTATGCTATAATTTGAGGAATCAAGCAGGCAACTGGCCGGGAGGAGCCGAGATATGGCACAGGATAAAACGAAGGATGACACCGGGCAGCTCCTGGCGCAGGTTAAAAGATTAATCGATCTGGTAAGCTACCAGGAAGGCACGGTGGTCAGCCGGACGATAATTGAGAAAAAGACGGGAACCCTGACCTTGTTTGCTTTTGGGGAAGGGCAGGGGTTAAGCGAGCACACCGCGCCGTTTGATGCCGCGGTCCATATTCTTGATGGTGAGGCTGAGGTCACCATTTCTGGTAAAACTCTCCGCTTAAAAGAGGGTGAAATGGTGATAATGCCGGCAAATGAGCCACATGCCTTGAAAGCCGTCAGGAACTTTAAGATGCTGCTGGTGATGATAAAATCCTGAGGTAGCGCGGGATGGGCGGTCAGGTCACCAGGTACTTTTTAGGAAATTTGGCGACCACGGTGTAATTCGGGTCGACGACGTTGCCGATGCGCATTGTCCCGGCCTGGGAGACGACCTGAAAAGCTTCCCATTTTTCAAATCCGTATTCATCGACTAGCCATTTTACCAGTTCCACCTGGGCAATGCGGACACAGTCCATGAGCGGACGCCCGCTGCCGGCCGTCATGATGTGCCTGTCATCTTCCAGGCGGGGCCATTCGCAGGTCTTACCTTTCAGGACTTCAATTTTAACCGTCACTTCGGCGGTGGTCTCCAGAGCCACGCCGCAGAGCTCGCCGTCGCCCTGCGCGGCATGGACGTCGCCGAAAGCCAGGTAAGCGCCGTGCACCCAAACCGGCAGATATACCGTGGTGCCGGCTTTGGTCTCAATACAGTCCATATTGCCGCCGTATTCACCGGGCGTCATTGACGTTTCCACCCGGCCGAACCGGGGCGCCACGCCGATGCAGCCCAGAAACGGGTGCAGCGGAATTTCAATTCGCTCCCGCTGGCTCTCTTTAAGTTCCAGTATTCCGGTATTTCGCTCCAGGTTCAGCTGCCAGTCAAACTTGCTCTCCGGGACAGGTTCATTGAGGAACAGCTTCTTACCCGGCACTTCTCCGGTCAGGCAGCCAAAATGTGCCCGGTGTCTGGACCAGGCGTAATTACGGTTAAGCTTAATCTTCTGAATCGTCACGGCCAGGGTATCGCCGGGTAGGGCTTCGGTCACGTAGACCGGGCCGACCTGAGGATTGGCTTCACGAAAAGTGGTGGCTTCACTCCGTTGCTTCTGTTCTTCCGGAATCGGCTCCATCTTCTCGTTAAAGCCTCCGGCGTCTAGGGTGTTAGCCACGACGGTATCACCGCTATTAATGATTAAGGCCGGCTCGTTGGGGCCGAAGGTGTAATAGTAAACATGTGGTTCCAGCCGGTGTGTCCGGTTGCTCATCTTATTTCTTCCCCTGGACTGGCGTTTTGGGTAGTACTATCGGAACTCAGTGATAGACACTTTAAACGGGAGGGCTTACTTTGTCAAGGTTCGTCCGGTAATTTAAGAATAGTTACGAATATGAGTTGTTAAAAGTGAGCTTGTTGACAAAGCCAGTAAATAGTGTTATTGTCTTTGGCAAGTCCTGGAGATGGGGCTATTGTTGTTTGACAAACCAGCCGAATAATGCTATCTTCACTTGACAAATAAAAAAGCTCGTTACGGAAACATTGAGTTTTCCTTGATATATCGCTTAATGGAGAGAGATTGCTTACCAGAGGCGAGAGATTTGGAAAAAAGACGAGGTAGCTCTTAAAGCCCTGAGGGGGGTGGTAAATGAAGTAAGTGTTCAGAAATTAAACTGGTGGCACTATAAATAAGGAGGATTGTAACTTGAAAAGGATTATTAGTGTTTTGTTCGCCGTAGTGTTGGTGACTTCGCTGCTTTTGGCGGCTTGTGCCGCACCAGCGCCGGCACCCGCTCCGGCACCAGCACCCGCTCCGGCGCCAGCACCGGCACCCGCTCCGGCACCCGCCCCGGCACCCGCTCCAGCACCAGCCCCGGCGCCGGCTCCCGCTCCCGCCCCCGCCCAGCCCGCAGAGGTAATCAAGTGGATCGGGCAGGACGACAATCCGACCACCACTTCGACGTACCTTACATTCAAAAGAGTCAATGAGCTGATTGAGCAGGCCAGTGGTGGGCGCATGGTTATTCAGAGCAATGAGGGTGGTGCCATCGTCCCCGCGGATACCGAGCTTACCGCGGTAGATAGGGGCATCCTGGATGTGGCTCACAATGGCCCCATACTCTGGGTAGGCGAACTTCCTGACGCGCCGCCATTTTCTACCATAGTTGGCGGACCGACGGCCCTACAGTATTACATGTGGTACATCTGGGGAGACGGTTTTACCCTGATGCAGGAGATGTTCGATGCCGCGGGACTTGATGTGATGCCGATTGCGGCTGATTGCCGTGAACCGGAGACATTCCTCTACACTTCTTTCCCCATGAATGGACCGGAGGACCTGGCCGGAAAGAAGATGCGTCTCCTCGGTGACGAGGCGGAAATCTTCGGCAAGCTGGACGTGGCCGCCGTCTCTACCCCCAGCCCGGAAATCTATGAAGCGATGCAGAGGGGAGTAATCGACGGTTTTCAGCATAGCAGCCTGGCCGTAGACTGGCCAATGGGCTTCCACGAAATTGTCGACTATGCCTACGTCTCACCAGTACGACAGCCCACGGACATGTATATCTACATCGTCAACAAGGGTTCCTGGGCGGCGCTGCCCGATGACCTGAAACTCCTGGTATCGGAGCTGTATTGGGCCGAGGGAATACGGCACTATGCCGAGTGGACCTACAAGAATACTACTGCCACTCAAGACTGGATTGACGCTGGCGTTAATGTTCTTCCGACCCCCAAATCAGTGGAAGATGCGATTATCCAGCACTCAAATGACTTCTACGCTGCCAGAGCCGCCACGATTCCCTTCTATAAAAAGCTGACGGAATCTCTCTTCGCCTGGCGAGACGCTTACTCGACTACCTATCCGCGCCTGTAATCTCTAGACTTCAGTCCCCTGCTCCGGGAGTATTCTCGGGGCAGGGGACCTTGTTAACCAAGAAAAATAAACGATGAGAGCTATAGTCCGGACAATAGATTCCATCAGCGAGTGGACGGGAAAGACGGGGCGGTGGCTTGCCGTAATGCTGGTGCTGGTGGTGACCTATGAAGTGGTGATGCGCTACGTATTCACGAAGCCATCTCTGTGGGCCTACGAGGTCAGCGTTATACTGGGCTGTAGCCTGTTTATCCTCGCTTTTTGCTATACCCACCGATATCGTGCCCATGTCAGAGTGGACATGATTTACGCGCATCTCCCCAACCGGGGTAGGGCACTCATTGATGTCTTCGGTGACCTGTTCCTCTTTTTCCCGTTTATCCTGCTGCTGACCATTAATTCCTGGTCCTGGACGTGGCACGCCTGGGCAACTGCTGAGAAAATGCCGATTACCGGCTGGTACCCGCCGGCCGGGCCCCTGAGAACAATCGTGATGCTAGGGCTCGGCTTGTTTGCCCTGCAGGGTGTGGCCCAGTTCATTCGTGACGTATATCTGCTGATAAAGAATAAACCATTTGAGTCGCAACCTATTCCGGCTGATGAGGAACAAGGCGTATGATTGATTTAAGTCCGGAACTGGTAACCATTATCATGATGGGTGGCGTCTTCCTGGGGGTTCTGACCGGTTACCCGCTGGGTTTCATCGTCGGCGCTTTAGCCTTAGCCGTTGGCTATACCGTTTTTGGTCCCCAGGTGGTTGATGTCATTTACTCCCGTATTTACGGGATAATGACCAATTATATTATCCTGGCCGTTCCCCTGTTTGTTTTTATGGGGGTGATGCTGGAACGCTCCGGAATCGCCGAAAAACTGTATGATGCCCTGTATGTGTGGTTCGGTGGGCTTAGGGGTGGTCTGGCCATCGTCACCGTCCTGATGGGCACCATCCTGGCGGCCACGGTCGGCATCATTGCCGCCTCAATCACCATGCTGACACTGGTGGCTCTCCCTTCCATGATGAAGCGGGGTTACAGCAAGAGCATTGCCACTGGCGCCATTACCTCCGGCGGCTGCCTGGGTATCCTCATTCCCCCCAGTATTATGCTGGTGCTTTACGGGCCGATGGCCGGTATTTCGGTCGGTAAGCTATTTTTTGGTGCTTTCCTGCCCGGCTTTACCCTTTCCGCTTTATATGTCGTCTACATTGGCCTGCGCAGTTTCTTTCAGCCCCACATTGCGCCCGCCGTGCCTCCTGAAGAAAGGAAAATATCCTTCTTTAAGAAGACATGGATGCTGCTTATCGCACTGGGTCCAGTGGCCATCCTTATCATGTCCGTGCTGGGGGTTATCTTCCTGGGGATAGCGCCGCCTACGGAGGCGGCCGGCGTCGGCGCCTTTATCGCCACGGTTTTGACCATCGTCTACCGCCGGTTTAGCTGGCGGGTGCTGAAGGAAGTGGCGATCATCACTATGAGGTCCTGCGGCTTCATATTCCTCATCGTCACCATGGCGGTCGCCTTTACCGCGGTATTCCTCGGCGGCGGAGGCAGAGAGGTGATGCAGGACCTTATCATGAGTGCTCCCGGTGGCAAATGGGGTGTCTTCGCCATTATTATGCTCATCATTCTCATCATGGGCATGTTTATCGAGTGGATAGGGATAGTCTATATCATGGTGCCGATTATCACCCCCATCGCCGAGGCGGCCGGGTTTGACATCCTCTGGTTCTCCATAATGGTCTGCGTTAACCTGCAGATGGCTTTTATGACCCCTCCCTTCGCTTCGGGGATATTCATCTGCCGCGGCGCCTGCGACCCGAAGCTGGGCATAAGCATGGGTGACATTATTCGGGGGGTACTGCCACATGTGGGACTCATCATAATCGGGCTGGTCATATTTACTCGTTTCCCTCAGATAATCACCTGGTTACCCGCCCAGATGATAAGATAGTAACTATTTCAAAATGATGGTTGTTACGCCAACCTGGTAACTATGCATCGGTTAAATAAAAGAGAAAATATGCCCCTGTAATGACTTCTGAGTAGCTGGAGGAATTTGCGGGGGTTTATTATTTGTTATATCAAAGGAGTGAAACAATATGAAAAACAAGATGAAAGCACTGGTCAAAAAAGACGAGGCCCCGGGGTTTGAATATAAGGAGGTGGACATCCCTACCATCGGTCCGGGGGACGTACTGATAAAGATAAAAGCGGCCACGATATGCGGCAGTGATATCCACGCTTTTCACTCGTCTCCTGGTATAATGCACCTGTTGACTCTACCCAGAATCGTTGGCCATGAGGGCTGTGGGGAGGTGGTGGCCGTGGGCGATTATGTCACCAGCATTAAAAAAGGTGACATCGTTTCTCCGGAGCCGCATATTTTCTGCGGTCACTGTTATTACTGCCAGACGGGGGCGGCGCTTAACTGCCAGAATATGGAACTGCTGGGGCATAATGCGGACGGTGTCTTTGCCGAGTACGTTAAAGTGCCCGAGACTGATTGCTGGAAACACCCGGCGGGTACTTCGTATGAGCTGGGCGCCATTTATGAACCTCTGGGGGTGGCGGTGCACGGTGTCCTGGCGGATGATATCAGCGGTAAAAGCGTGGCGGTATTCGGCTGCGGGCCCATTGGCCAATTTGCCATCGGGGCCGCCACCGTTTTTGGCGCCGCCAGAGTGTTTGGCCTGGAGGTGGCCCCCAAACGGCTGGCCATGGCCCGGAAGATGTTCCCCGGGGTAACCTTCATCAATCCCGGAGAGCAGGATGCGGTCAAGATTATTACGGAGGCTACGGACGGGTTGGGAGTGGACGTGTCGATTGAACTCAGCGGGAATAGCGCGGCGATACAGCAGGCGTTCAAGGTACTGAGGCGCGAGGGGCGGGTCAGCCTTATCGGCATACCGTCAAAGCCGGTGGAACTGGAACTGAATAAAGATATCATCTTCAAAGAAGCCCGGGTGTTCGGCATCTTCGGCCGGGAGGTCTGGCTGACGTGGTGGCGGGTGCGGAACCTCCTGAACACGGGTAAGTTTGACCCCATGCCGGTAATCACCCATCGTTTCCCGCTGGCTGATTACGCGAAAGCTATTGAGATGGCAGAGAGCGGTGCCGCGGGTAAAGTACTGCTTTACCCTGAAGAATAAAGAGGAATAATAAGGAGGCTAAAAAGATGGGGGAGCGTTTGAAAGGGAAAGTGGCCATTGTTACCGGGGCTGGCTCCATTCTGGCCGGTATGGGGAATGGGAAGGCGACCGCTATTGTTTTTGCCCGGGAAGGCGCCACGGTAATGGCGGTTGATTATAACCTCGAGGCGGCGGAGGAGACCAGGCGTTTGATTGAGCAGGAAGGCGGCGACTGTATTACCTTCAAGGTAGATGTCTCAAAAACCAGTGATTGTCGGAGCATGGTGGAAACCTGTGTCGAAAAATTCGGTCGGGTAGATATTTTACATAACAATGTTGGGATGGGTGGTTATGGCGGGGCCGTGGAGACCGCCGAGGAAATCTGGGACAAGACCATGGCGGTTAACCTGAAAAGCATGTTCCTGACCTGTAAGTATGCCCTGCCGTATATGGAAAAGCAGGGCAGCGGCTCCATAACCAATATCTCTTCCCTGAACTCCATAAGATGCCAGCCGGCGCCGGCCATTGCCTATGCCGTATCTAAGGCCGGGGTGATTGCCCTCACCCGGGAGGTAGCTATTCAGTATGCGCCCAGGGGAATCAGGGCTAACGCCATACTGCCCGGCTATATGAAAACGCCGATGGTTGAGTTCTACAATAAGGAAGCCTATGGTGATGGTGATGCCGAGCTGATGTGGCGGCGACGGGATGCCATGTGCCCCACCGGGAAGCAGGGTGAGCCCTGGGACGTGGCTTATGCCGCCCTGTTCCTGAACTCGGATGAGGCGAAGTACATCACGGGGACAACCCTTATCGTTGACGGCGGAGTGACGAACACCACAAAGCAATGGTAACCGTATTCTGTAATTCTAAAAGGTAAAGGGAAAGGATAGATGGAGTTAGGACTAAAAGGTAAGGTGGCTATCGTGACCGGCGGCGCCCGCGGTATCGGGCGGGACATTGCGGAAGGGTTTGCCGGAGAAGGGGCCAGCGTCGTGGTCAGTGATATTCTGACTGACGAGGCACAGGAACTGGTGGAAAAACTAACCCGGAGCGGGGCCAAAGCCCTGGCGGTCAGGACCGACGTGACCAGGAAGTCCGATGCCGATGACCTGGTAACGGCCACGCTGAATGAGTTTGGTAAAATAGACATCCTGGTCAACGCCGCCGGCATCGTGCAGGATATCAGGTTCATTGATATCGAGGAGGCGGACTGGGATCGGGTGCTTGACGTTAATGCCAAGGGCACCTACCTTGTCACCCGGGCGGTTATTCCCCACATGATAGCGGCGAGATATGGCAAAATCGTCAATATCTCTTCCCGTTCCGGTAAAGAAGCGCAGCCCGGTCTGGTGCACTACGCGGCCTCCAAGTTTGCCGTCATCGGTCTGACCACCGGGCTCGCCAAAGAGCTGGCGGAGTACGATATCAACGTGAATGCGGTCTGTCCGGGCATCCTGCGCACCGCCATGTGGGAAAAGATTCTGGACGCCAGGTCGGCGCGCACCGGCATACCGCGAGAGGAAATCTTTGCCAGCATAGTTGACACCATCCCGCTGAAGAGACCGCAGGAGCTAGCCGATATTACCAGCGTGGTCCTGTTTTTAAGTTCCGGGATTTCCCGGAACATCACCGGGGAATCGGTTAGCGTTAACGGCGGCGCGCGCATGGATTAGCTGGCGGCTGGAATCAGGTTAGAGGAGGGAGAAGATGAAAGAAGAAGTTTATGAAGCTTCTCTGGACCCGGAAATTCAGAAGAAGATGGCGCAAGTTTCCGCCGTCGTCAAAGGGGAAGACAAGTCCAACGTCGCCTTTTATGACCCGCTGGACGAATCGTTTGCCGGGAAACGGGCCAGGCTGAAGACGCCGGTCTTTCCCACCGAACGGTTGTGGAATCTGCTCCGTGGTTCTTATGATATCCACCAGCACAGCGGGCCGTCAGTCCACACTGAGAGACTGTATGATGAGCTGGACCTGGCTATCCAGGGCTGTTACATGGAGCAGGCCGGCCTCGTCTTCAAGGATATGCACACCGCCAGCGTCCGGTCGGTAAAGCTGGTCCAGAAGATGGTTGACCGGTGGGCCGAGGAACACCATAAGAAAAAAATCGAGCTTTTCGGCGGTGTTTGTCTCAATTACCCGGTCGGCGGACTGAACCCGGACGCGGTTATCGCCGCCTACCGCATCGGGGGCAAATATGTATGGCTGCCGAGCATGGATTCAAATCACCACCGCCGGGTGGTGGGGCACGGTGTCGGCCAGGGAATCGACTTAATCGACGAAAAGGATAAAGTGGTGCCCAGGGCGAAAGAGGTCCTGGCGCTGATGGCCGAGACGGACATGGTGCTGGGAGTCGGCCACCAGAGCACCAGGGAACGCCTGATGGTGGTGCGAGAGGCGGTAAAAATGGGGGTGCAGCGCATTGAGATGAACCATATCAATTACCCCCTGACCTGGCTCACGCCGGAGCAATGTAAGGTCTTTGCTGACCTGGGGGCTTACATTGGTATATATTCTCTGGATATCGGCCGTTTCTACACCATGGATGATGCGCTGGCCATATACCAGGCGGTCGGCCCGGAGAGAATCGTGTTCGGCTCCGATTGCGGTCACATTGCCAATCCCCACCCCATAGATAGCCTCAGAATGCTCATCCTGGGCTTTCTGCAGAGCGGTGTCCCGGACGAGCATGTCAGACTGATGTGCCGGACCAACGCCTATAATCTGCTGCACTGAGCCAGCCCGGGCTGGCGCCCGAAAACGGCGTCAGTCTTTGGCGGTGGCGTGGGTAATCTTCTGGACGCTTTTCTTGATATTCTCGACTTTTAGAACTTTCTTCCAGTCAGGCTGAAAAATCTGGCTTCTGGCTTCACTGACCGCCAGCCTGGCACCATCGGAAACGGGGAAACCGGTCATGTCAAAGACGATGGCCGTGGTGGTGCGCAGATGACCGAGGAAAAAGTCACGCACCGCCTGCTCCGGGAGACCCATCCGGATGACCTCATCCACCGCTTCACGGCAAATAGTGATGCAGGTTAAAGACAGTGTCTCCACCAGGGCCGGTTCCAGGATGGCCATCTGCTCCGTGTTCAGGCGATGTGCCTTCATTACCGGGGCATAGATGGTCCGGGCAATAGCCTCTCCCCGGGCGTAATCTTTTTCGGGGCCGTGGTGCAGGGAGCAGACGATATGCTGCTTGGCTTTATCGCCGCCGAACCAGTCCCGCTGGGCTTCCGGGTCGGTTTCATCGCCGAATATAGGCGGGTGGCAGGGGTGGGTGATGAAATAACTGATGTCCTCACGCTCCGGCAGCACACCGGCATAGCCGGCGGCCGGGTCAAGGCCGATGAGCATGGTGCCGCTTCTAAGTCCGGGCACGATTTCACGGCAGATTTTACCAATCAGGGCGTCCGGCACCGCCAGGATAACCACGTCAGCCTGTGCCAGGGCTTCTGCCTGAGGGGTTACCGGCAACCCGAGTTCAGCCAGGCTGGCCTGTCCCGCCTCGCTAATCTCAACGTACAGTGTTTTGTAGTCGGGGTTGTCTTTCAGGTTTCGGGTGAGGCGCTGGCCCATTTTGCCACCGGCGCCCATTACGGCTATGGTGCTCATTCCGGTCCTCCTTTTTTGGTGGCTATCGGTGCGCGTTACGTAAAATATGGCTACCGTATGCCAGAGGTAATAGTAATTCCTTATCGGTATAATTGTCAATTAATAATAGTCTTGCCGATGCTGTCTTGACAGCTAGGAGAGCAGGCGGTTAACATAGCCATAGCAGTTGCCCTGAGAAATCACGATTCCAGATTTTTCCGATAGAATAAGTACCAAAATTTATTAACGAGGTGAGCCGTGAGTGAATTGAAAAAGGTCAGAATGGCCGAGGGGGTGCTGGGCCGGGTGGTCGCCATCAGGCTGGGGCCTGGCGATGATGTGATAAAGTCCCTGGAGGAAATCGCCCGGCAGAAAAACATTAAGTCGGGGGTGGTCCTTTCCGGGGCGGGCGTGCTCAGTCAGGTGACTCTCCGTAACGTCAGGCTTTTCCCCGAGGAATTCCCGGTTCAGGACCGGAACCGTATCTATACCCCGAAGAAGGAGCCTATGGAGGTGCTTTCCCTGGCCGGGAATATATCCCGGAGGGATGGCGAGGTCCATATCCACTGCCATATTACCGTTTCCTCCGGGCTAGAGGATGGCCGGGCTTACGGCGGACACCTGATTGAAGGCTGTATCGTCCTGGCCTACTGTGAAATCATCATCGCCGAGATAACGGGACTGGAAATAAAGCGGCGCACCGACCCCGAGACCAAGGGGCCTGAGATCTTTTTTGACTGAGCATTAGCGCCTCTAAAATTTCGTAACTGAGAAATTGCCTCGAAAAAATAAATAATTAGCCAAAAACCCCTTGACTTTGAAGTTAAAAGATATTGGCAAAGGAAAGGAGGGCTGAGATATGGGCTACTTTGCCATACTGGCCGCTATTCCCGGTTTCTTCTTAAGTTCCTTTTTCTTCATGCTTCTCTGGGGTGTTATTGCTCCCAAAATAGGCATGGTCAGCATAGGCTACCCGCTGTCTAT
>DAOWCR010000102.1 GCA_030639445.1 Dehalococcoidales bacterium | reverse complement strand
CTCTCTTAAGAAGACCCTCCCCCTCTCCTTACTCTGAAAGTAGTAAGAAAGGGGAGTTTAAGAGGGGCGAAGCCCTCCTATAGAAATTAGTCCCCCTTCCCCTTAACAAGGGGAAGGGGGACAAAGGGGGATGGGGTCACCAAATAAAAACTTAACGGGGGTGAGGTAGGGAAAAACCCCCTTTACTCCGGCTTTATTCCCTGCACCTTGATACTGGCCACCGAACTGGCCGCCTCTTTTACCGCCTCCGCCGATAAGTCCATCTTGTTAATCATCGCTTTTACCGTCGGGTCATTAGCCAGAAATTCAATGGGGAAGACGGTCTCATCCAGCACCCTGACTTCGCTAAAATTGGCATTCTTTATCGTTTCCAGATATTCTTCTTTCATCATCGCCCCGGAAATACAACCGACATACGCCGCGACAGAACTCCTGATAATATCGGGCAGTTCCTTCAACAGGACAATATCCGATACCATCAGTCTGCCGCCGGGTTTCAGCACCCGGAACGCCTCGCCAAAAACTTCTTTCTTATTGGGCGAGAGGTTAATCACGCAGTTGGAAATGACCACGTCAACGGAATTATCTGCCGCCGGTATATTCTCAATCTCGCCCAGCCGGAATTCCACATTCTCATAGTCACCCTTCTCGGCGTTTTCCCGGGCTTTCTCCAGCATCTCCGGCGTCATATCAACGCCAATGACTTTCCCCTTTGCCCCAACCTTGTTCGCCGCCAGGAAACAATCAAATCCGGCGCCGGACCCAAGGTCGAGGACTGTCTCTCCCTCGGTTAAAGAGGCTAGGGCAATAGGATTGCCACAGCCGAGGCCCAGGTTGGCGTCTTCTGGAACAGAACCGAGCTCTTCATCGGTGTAACCTATCGCTTTACTGATGGTCTGCAACTGGTTATCGCCGCCACAGCAGGCAGAAGGGGCGCAGCAAGAAGTCTTCGTTTTAACTCTCTCCGCGTACCCTTCTCTGACTATCTTCTTTATTTCCGCCTCTTTCATTTCCAGACCTCCTTTGGTTACTGTAGTATCTCTTTCATCATTGGCCCAAGCATGCCCTTGATGGTCTCGTTAAAGTAGTTAGCTTTGACCAGGAAGATGCAACCCGTCTCGCCATCGGTTCCCGAGCTGATGACGACAAATTTATCACCGGCTTTTACACTGGCTTTCTCTCTGACATCTTTGGGGAGCACTATCTGTCCCCTCTCATCAATAGTGATGAGCGCATCAACCTGACAACAGCATTTCATACTTTTCGCCACTGGTTCCGTGGCACAACATGCCTGGCTTTCTGTTTTGCTTTTCTTGGTCATGAGTCCTCTCCTGTATATTCAGTATTCTCTTATATTTCATAATATACTGATTTATCCGTCTAGTCAAATCTCTCCACAGGACTTCAGGGGAAAATAAAAAGGCTAACAACTGTTCTGGAGAGAACAAACTCTCCTCTCTTACTTCCTTGGCACGTAGGGATTGAGCCATCCCGATTTCTTTACATTACCCGCTTGAGCCTGGGATTAGCGGTAATCCCGGGAATCCGGCCCCGCTTGGCAATTGGCTTACCGGCCACGGCGTGCAGGTCGGCGGTAAAATCAATCGGCCGGGCCCCGCTGATATAGCTGCCCACGCCAAAGCCGTCAACTGGCGCTCCGCTCTCCAGAAAGTGCTTCAGGCGCTCCGGGTCAAGGCCGCCGCTGACAAAAATCTTTACCTTGCTGAAGCCGGCCAGGTCCAGCCGGGCCCTCACCTCTTTGACCAGATCAACGGTCACCCCGCCCCGCTCACCGGGGGTATCCAGCCGCACACTGCCCAGCTTCTCCCCCAGAGCTTCAGCCACCCGCAGGCTTTCCTCGGGTTCATCCTTAAAGGTATCCACCAGCGAAATACGGGGCACGCCCGGCGGCATATACTTGTCAAAGGCCACCGTCGCCTTCACCGTGTCCCCCATAACGATAATCAGGGCGTGGGGCATCGTCCCCGCCGGCGCAACGCCCGCCAGACGGGCACCGGCGACACTGGAGCAGCCGACGCAGCCGCCCACCACCGCCGAGTAGTCCATTACCCCGGCCACGGAAGGGTGGACATGGCGGGCGCCAAAGCTGATGACGGGTATGCCGCGGGCGGCGTCCACGCACTCCCGGGCGGCCGTCGCCCAGCCGCTGCCGTGAGCCAGGATACCGCAAATGGCCGTCTCATATAATCCGTAGCTCTGGTAGGGCGCCGTGATGCGCAGGACGACTTCCTTCCGCTCCATGGTCTCGCCCTCGGCCAGCGCCCACACTTCACGGTTTTCCGCGGGCAAAGCTTTCGCCAGCAGGGCTTTGACCTCTTCCATGCCGCAGAGTACCCCGGCCCGGCTGGTAAAGACCTCCATGGTAGCTACCGGGTCAATCCCTTCCCGGCGCAGGATATCTATCGTGCGGGCAAAATAAACATCGGTCGTCTCGCCGGACAGCACCGCTTCGCTCGGTTCAAACTCGGGTTTTTTCATCTGGCTATACCCCCGATTTGGTCAGTTTGGCGCCCAGCACCTTTTCCATATGCTCCAGGGCAAACCGGTGCGCCTTTTCATCAGGAGAGGCCACGCCGTCAACCGGGACTTCCACCGGGTAGTCGCGGTTCCGGGCACTGGCCACCGTATGCATGACGCAGATATTGGTGAGCACCCCGCAAATGATTAACTTCTCCGGTTTAAGCTCTTTCAGCTTGGCTTCAAGCGTGGTATCGAAAAAACCGCTGTAACGCCTCTTGGGGATTATCTCACCCGGATAATTAGCTAATTCAGGAATAACCTCCGCCTCGGCCGTGCCCTTAAGACAATGGGGCGGGAACATCCGGAACTCAAGGTCGTCCGGGTCATGATTATCACAAATATAGAAGATTTTGGCACCCCGGTCAAGCTCCCGCTCCAGCAGGCCCTGGATATGGGGAATTACGCTCCGGGACTCCGCCCCGATATACAGGGGGTAGCCCCCCTCCAGGAAACCGCGGAGCATATCGACCACTAAAACGGCCTTAGTCATGGAACGTCTCCCTCAGTTCCAGGTACTGCTTCGTCTGACGGGTCAGCTCAAAGGGGTCGCCGGAGACCACGCTGGAAGCATAAATCTCCAGTCCACCGACATCCGAGTCCCGGTTATGCAGGTTACCCCTGTCCACTATCCGGACGATTATAGGGAATCCCTCCCAGCTCTCCTCCGTGGCCGACAGCGGCGGCGTCACCAGGCTGAGATTAAACGAGGTTATCCCCAGCCTGTCCCGGAAGCAGGCTAAAATCTCATAGATTCTCTCTTTACAGGAAAGGTCCAGGTTTTCCGCGATGAGCATGACCTCGTTATCCTTGAACGGGGTGAGGCTGGCCATAATTTTAACTCCGTCCCTCTCCACAGCGCAACCTAAAGAGTGGTGAACGCGAAACAGGTCCGCAAAATAATTGGCGTGGTAATTCTGCTTGTAGTCCAGAGCCGCCCGCCGCAACCCGTCAACCTTGGCATAGTGCCGGCCTCTGGTCAGCATTACCTGGGCATGGCCGTGGACTATCGAGGAACCGGCGCGCCACAGGCAATTCCAGATGAAACAGAAATACTTGGCCTGCGGCTTCAGCGCGTGCGCTCGCCTGGCCCATTTCTGGGCAACGCTAAAATAGTCGACTACCTGCTCTTGGGAAAAATTAAGGGGGTTGAACTCCTTAAAAATCACCAGGCCATGCAGGCCGGCAAATTTAGCCACGTTGCTGGCCGTAATACAATGCTGCCCCACTACCCGACTGAATAGGTCTTCGGGGGTGCTATCCTCGGGAGATTGGAAGGGGTCGTGCCGGTGAGGTTCGGCAATCAGGTCAGCAATGCTCTTTGTATCCTGAAGTTCAATCGGGCGGCGGGCGCGCAGCTTATTAAATATCGCCTCTTCGTTGGTCACCATATTGGTTACCCTGACGATATGCTGCCGGGTAACCTCCTCCATGGAGCCGAACTGCTTTTTTACCCACGGTCTCATGCTCCGGGGAAAGCTCTGCTCTCCTATCGTAGTCGTCACGGTATATATCCGCTGAAACAGCGCTCTGTCCCGGGGCGACAGCGAAGCCGCCACGTCCTCTAACTGGGTAATACTGCGATTGTCTGCGGCCATAACTTACCTCTCCTCAAGTGCTGGTTTAATGCCGGAAATGCCTCACCCCGGTAAAGACCATAGCCATATCGTGCTTATCCGCCGCCTTGATGGAGTCTTCATCCCGGATTGAGCCGCCGGGCTGGATGATGGCGGTTACCCCGCCGGCGGCGGCCGCCTCCACCACGTCGGAAAAGGGGAACATGGCGTCCGAAGCCAGGACGCTGCCCGCCGTTTTCTCCCCGGCCTTTTCCCCGGCTATCCGGGCACTGACAATCCGGCTGGGCTGTCCGGCGCCCATGCCTACCAGTGTCCCGTCCTTGACCAGCACGATAGCGTTCGATTTGACATGCTTGACCGCCCGCCAGGCAAAGAGCAGGTCGGCAATCTCTGCTCTGGTCGGCTCGCGCCTGGTGACCGTCTTGAGACTAACATCGTCTTCCGCCAGGGAATCCGAGCCCTGCACCAGAAAGCCCCCCTTCACCCG
>DAOWCR010000095.1 GCA_030639445.1 Dehalococcoidales bacterium | reverse complement strand
CTGACTTTTTCCACGTCACTGAGCTCGGAAAGAATCACGGTAATATCCAGCGAGCTTCCTTCCCGGGGGTAATCGCCGCTTCTTATTATAGCTTCCGGAGCCAGGCCTTTCAGGTAAGTGCCGAGCTCCTTAATTAATTCTACGTTCATCTCCTTGGCCGGTGCCGAGACAAGATACAGGGCTCGTTTTGAATCAATAGGGTTACACTTGAGTGATAGCCCGCTGATGGCCTCGTCCATGGTTTGAGTCCCTTTCTGGGTCTCGGTGGCCTTGTTTCTGAAATCGCGGGTCCGCTTGAAGATATTTTTAGCGAACGAAATCTGTGATTTACCATAGCCGATTACGGTCCATCCGGCTACCGTCTGGATAATATCACCGGCGTCGAGTATCTTGGCTCCGATGTATCTGTGTTTTTTCTCCTCGCCGGCGCAGAGTAAGTTGTAAAACGGCGCCGCTATCAGCGTATTGATTTTCGCCAGGTTGCTTCTCATGGGGGAACTTTTCATCACGTACCTCTGGTTATCCACCAGAAATACGGCGTCAGCTACCAGATAAACGGATTTGAGGCACGTGGCGACGTTATACACCGTCCGTTCTTCCGTGGTTTCTTCATGCTCAAAAGGAAGGACGATAAGGGTGTATATCGGCTTGTCTACGTAGCGCTCTTTCAAGTATTGCGCGATTACCGGTACGGAGCCGGAGCCGGTGCCGCCGGCGGCGCCGGCGACGAGCATGAAGGCATCTGCCTCAGAGAATTGTTTGCTGGACCTGATGGTCTCGATAACCTTGTCGCCATCTTCTCTGGCTATCTCCGCCCCAAGTTCATTTATCTTGCCGACGCCGTGGCCGCCGGTCTTGCGGCCTCCGATGAGAATTCGGTGCTGGTAGTCGGGTTTTATCTTGGTTAACCCGCTCAGGTCGGCCACATCGGTATTAACGGCGAAGGCGCCGCTAATGATATCAATGCCGCGCTGGCCGCGCGCTCTTCGGTTCAGTCGGGCAAACTCGTCCGCAATCCGGCCGCCGCATTGCCCGAAACCAACGAGTATCAGTTTCATCTTTCCCCTTAATACTGATTACTGTATTTTGGCATCCTTGACCGCTAATGTCAATTATCTGAGGCGGCACGTTGGGACGAATCGGTCAGGCATAGCCGTACTTATAGTGGGTAGAAAGTCACCCTACTAAAAGTAGTTCCCCTCCTTTAGGGACAGGTGGTGTTAGCAATTTAAAGTCCCTTATCGGCAATATAGGCCGCCAGGTCGGCCAGGCGGCAGCTGTAACCCCATTCATTGTCATACCAGGCAATGGTCTTGACCATATTACCGGCCACAACTATGGTGCTGAGCGCGTCAACGATGGAGCTGGCCGGGTTGCCGATGAAATCCGCGCTGACCAGAGGTTCCTGGCAGTATTCCAGGATGCCGGCCAGAGGCCCCTCGGCGGCCGTCTGTAACGCTTTATTGACCTGTTCCACGGTAACTTCTTTCTCCAGCTCGGCCACGAAGTCAACGACGGAAACAGAGGCTATCGGCACCCGGAAAGCCATGCCGTGAAGTTTGCCTTTAAGTTCGGGTATGACCTGGGTGACGGCCTGGGCGGCGCCGGTGGTGGTGGGGATAAGGTTCATGGCGGCGGTCCGGGCCCGGCGCAGGTCCTTATGGAACATATCCTGGATTCTCTGGTCGTTGGTGTAGGCGTGAATGGTGGTCATTAACCCCTTGGCACAGCCAAAGGTCTGGTGCAGTACCTTGACCAGGGGGGCGATGCAGTTGGTCGTGCAGGAGGCATTGGAGATAACTTTATGCTTTTCCGGGTCGTACCTGTCTTCGTTGACGCCGAGGACAACGGTCACGTCTTCATTTTTCGCCGGGGCGGAGATTATCACCTTCCTGGCCCCGCCCTGCAGATGGGCGGCCGCTTTGGTGGCATCGGTAAATAGTCCGGTTGATTCAATGACGATGTCCGCGCCGTAGTCTCGCCAGGGAATACGGGCGGGGTCACGCTCGGAGAGCACCTTCGTCGCTTTACCGTCAATAATAATAGCGTCTTCACCGGCCTCTACTTTACCGGGGTAGGGGCCATAGGTGCTGTCCCACTTCAGCAGGTGGGCGTTTGTCCTGGTGTCGGTGAGGTCATTGACCGCCACCACTTCCAGTTTGCCTTTCTGGTGTTGGTTGATTGCCCGGAAGGTTATTCTGCCGATGCGTCCGAAGCCGTTGATGCCAATCCTGGTCGTCATTTTAACTCTCCTTGGTATAAGTATCGTATCATTAAAAAACCTGTTTTCTATCTTTTCAAATTATAAAATGCTCCCATGCCGGCAAAGCGGGCGCTTTTCCCCAGCTCGTCTTCTATCCGGAGGAGGCGGTTGTATTTGGCGGTGCGCTCCGTGCGGCAGGGCGCGCCGGCTTTAATCTGCCCGGCCTTCAAGGCTACCGTCAGGTCGGCGATGGTGGTGTCTTCGGTCTCCCCGGAGCGGTGGCTGACTATCGCCGTCCAGCCGGCCTGCTGGGCCATCTTGATGGCCGCAATGGTCTCCGTGAGCGTGCCGATTTGATTGAGCTTGATGAGGATGGAGTTGGATGCTTTTAAGCTGATGCCCCGGCTGAGACGGTTGACGTTGGTGGTGTAGAGGTCGTCACCGACCAACTGCACTTTGCGGCCCAGCTTTTCCGTAATGAGCCGCCAGCCGTCCCAGTCGTCTTCGGCCATGCCGTCCTCAATGCTGATGAGGGGGTAGCCGGCTGCCCACTTGACATAATAATCAACCATCTCCGCAGAGCTTAGCTCGGCGCCTTCCCGGGACAGGATATATTTACCGTCCCGGTAGAACTCGCTTGAGGCCGGGTCCAGGGCAATAAAGCAGTCATGGCCGGGTTTATAGCCGGCTTTTTCAATGGCGGACAGGACCGCCTCAATGGCGTCTTTATTTGAGGGCAGGGAGGGGGCAAAGCCGCCCTCGTCACCGACATTGGTGTCCAGCCCCCGCCCTTTAAGCACTTTTTTCAGGGACTGGTAGACCTCGGCGCCGATTTGCAGGGCATGGCGGAAGCTCCTGGCGCCGGCCGGCACCACCATGAACTCCTGAAAGTCAGTGGAGTTGGCGGCGTGCTTGCCGCCGTTAAGAATATTCATCAGCGGCACGGGTAGAGTGTAGTCGCTGGCTCCTCCGAGATAGCGGTAGAGCGGCGTCTTAAGCTGGTTGGCGGCGGCGTGAGCTACCGCCAGGGATGTCCCCAGAATGGCATTGGCCCCCAGGCGCGATTTATTGTCCGTGCCATCGAGCTCAATCAGCTTGCGGTCGATGGCGGACTGTTCGGCGGCCGGCATCCCGGTAATCGCCGCCGCGATATTTTCATTAACGTTACTGGCCGCCCGGAGGACGCCCAGTCCGTTGAACCTGGCTTTATCTCCGTCCCGGAGCTCCACCGCTTCATACTTGCCGGTGCTGGCGCCGGAGGGCACGGCTGCCCGGCCTACCGTGCCGTCGGATAGCTCTACGGCTACTTCCAGCGTCGGATTGCCCCTGGAGTCCAGTATCTCTCCGGCTTTTACTTGCTTAATCGTGGTCATTTTTAAATCGCCAATCCAGTTTGGCAGTCTTATTGGTCGGTAATTGAGCTGATGGCTTTCCTTACCGCTTCGGCGGGGTCCTGGGCGGGGATAATGGCGGTGTCCGCCTGGCCTTTTCGGGATAGCGCCCAGGTGTCCAGGCCGATGACCGGAATGCCACTTTGCAGAGCGTGGCTTATCTCGGAGAGGGTGCCGTAGCTCCCGTCAATGGCAATGACCGCCTGGGCTGATTTAACGACGATGATATTCCTGGCCTGGCCCAGGCCGGTAACGATGGGAATCTGGACATAGGGATTGGCCGCCCGGCGGATATCGCCGGGGAGAATGCCAATGGTTACCCCGCCCTCCGCGCTGGCTCCCCGGCAGGCGGCTTCCATAATGCCACCCAGCCCGCCGCAGACCAGGACCGCGCCCTGCCTGGCCAGCTCACGGCCGACTTCTTCCGCGGCGCCTAGTTCCTCCGGCGAGCTTTCGCTGCCGCCGATTACGGCAATAAATAGTTTCTTATTTTTCATTCTGGGAATACAGTTACCATAATTATATCACTTAGGCCTTAACTCTGGCAAAGGGAGGTTGTTTTGATGACTGTTTCCTTATTCCTCTTTTAGAATATATGGTGACCTCACCCCCTGACCCCCTCTCCTTTGATAAACGGAACGGATAATCCAATCCCCGGCATTCCATTCTTATTAAGTGTCAACCTGATTAGTTAAAACCGTGCCATTTTCGCTGACGATTTACCATTTATGAGGCAACGATGCCCCCATTCGGTAACAGTTTATTTAAACGCAACGCGGGAACTTGACAAATAGGTATTTTAGGTATAATGTTCTACATACTTATTGCTGGCATTATGTTACTAAAGGGGGTGATGTTATGGCAACAGCCCGAAAGGGGGGGCTTTCAAGGTAACAATGGCTAAAAATATAAAAAGGAGGTTGACTTATGGAAGCTATTATGGGGGCTCTGGATTGGGTGAATGGTATAGCTTGGGGGTGGCCGGGGATGATCGTAGTTGTTGGAGGCGGCCTTTACCTAACCATACGTCTTGGCGGCTTCCAGTTCGTTAATTTTGGCAGGTCTCTCAGGTTCATAACGAAACGAGCCACCCCGGATTTAGTAGACGTGACGAAAGGCCAAATAACCCCTAGGCAGTCGCTTTGGGCGGCTCTGG
>DAOWCR010000013.1 GCA_030639445.1 Dehalococcoidales bacterium | reverse complement strand
TGCTGGCGTTTGGCCAGGAGCTGGCCGGGGTTAAATAGCAATTTTTACTAACCCCATCCCCCGTTAGCCCCCTTCCCCTTCGCAAGGGGAAGGGGGAGGTTAATGTCAGAGGGACTTCGTCCCTCTGAAACTCCCTATAAATACATTTGGAGGCCCCACCTCTCTTTGAATCTTATTGCCCTGAGTGAAGAATGCGGAGTGTTTAAGAGGGGCGTCAGCCCCTCTTTTCAAATTCTTCCCCCTCTCCTTAAAAGGAGAGGGGGATTAAGGGGGTGAGGTCAATAAGCAATCGAGGAATTGTTAGATATTAAGACTTGTGCTTCCTAGGTAACTATAGGTTCCTTCTATCTCTTGGTATATTGGGTTTGTGCGTCCGCCTGAGCTCTGGCTTTTCCTTTTGATGGTGCTGGCCCCGGTGACGATGACCACGGGTATCATCACATCGCCCTCTTGGGTCAGGTAAAGGTGTATCTCTGGCTCTCTTTTTTTGTCCCTTTAGACCTTATTAATGGTCTGCTTGTATGGGACAATGAGACTGACCAGAGAGAGGCGCCACCTCTCCTTCATAAGGAGAGGAAGGATGCAACATAACAGTCGAAATGTTGCATTAGCGCATAATAGAAATTATGTTAAGGGGGGTGAAAAATGAAGGTAATGGTATCACTTCAGTGTTGGGCTTTTATAATACTACTTGTGGCAGCGATATTTCTGTCTGGTAATGGCACTATATTGCTACTACATTATGCTGGAGACTATGTGATTAGTAATACAGTGCTAATTTGGTGCGGCTTGAGCATAGGCATGATAACGCTCGTGATATTCGCTTGGAAAGCTAAAACACTAAGAGAAGATTAATATACTATAAATTATATTCCGGGGAGTAATGAGCCGAATATAATATGGTAAGTCGTGATAAACAGTTGATGCTGGTGGTAGATGATTCCGCTTTCATCCGCAAGAAGTGCTCGAATTTGCTAACTAAAGCTGGCTATCGGGTAGTCGAAGCGGAAGACGGCATTGAAGCACTGGCAAAGTATGTACACTACAAGCCAGACCTGGTACTGCTGGATATTAGTATGCCGTACATGGATGGAATAGACACATTGCATACCATAAGGAGGATTGACCCGGTGGCCAAAGTGGTGATGGTCAGCGCTATGGGCCAGCGGCGTGTGGTGGTTAGAGCCATCCAGGAGGGGGCCAGGGATTTCGTGGTGAAACCTTTCCGGGGTGGCCGGGTACTGGATACGGTGAAAAAAGTCCTGGATAGTGGTGACTCGGCACCTTCCTGGGACTAGTCTATCGGGATTGATTTACCGATAGCTCTGGTCGTGGCACGGTGCCGTCTCAGAGTAGATACCGTTATTTGAGTGGTCTGCCTGTATGGGACAATGAGACTGGCCGGAGGGGGCTCTAGGTACCTGGACCGGTTATCAGTGGCATTAAAATTATATTCCGGGGGGTAATGAGCCGAATATAATATGGTAAGCCGTGATACACAGTTGATACTGGTGGTAGATGATTCCGCTTTCATCCGTAAGAAATGCTCGAATTTGCTAACTAAAGCCGGCTATCGGGTAGTCGAAGCGGAAGATGGAATTGAAGCGCTGGCAAAGTATGTAGACGAAAAGCCGGGCCTGGTACTGCTGGGCATTGGTATGCCGCGTATGGGCGGAATACACGCACTGCATGCCATAATGAGGATTGACCCGGCGGCTAAAGTGGTGATAATCAGCGCTATGGGCCAGCGACATGTTGTTCAGAACGCTATTAAGGAAGGAGCCAAGGGGTTTTTATTGAAGCCGTTCCGGGATGGCCGGGTACTGGATACGGTAAAAAAGGTCCTGGATAATAGTGGCGCCGAACCTGCCTGGGAATAGTCTCTTAAGATTGCTTTACGGATAGCTTTATTCCGGGCATGATTCGGTAACCGTTTAAAATAGGTGTATTTAGAGCTATGGGGCACTTCTCCCCGGCCTGATGCCATTGGTCTCATTGATATTTATGGAAATATTAGCGGAGAAATAATAAAGTTTGTGAGGGGAATCGTATGGGACTGTTAAACATATTTGCTGGTGTCGGTGCGGCTGGCATTGTCATAATAGCCATTTTGTACGTGATTTTCAGGCGTCGTGGATATTAGAGTTCCGCAAAGGCGGTGACCGAAGAATTCCCGGTAGCGTGGTTTCCGGCTAGCTGCTGACTTCCAAATTAATAAGCGGCTCCTTCACCGGAGGAAGCCGGGGATGAAAAGGAGCCGCTTACCTGTATCTTTAGCGTTTGGTGTATTGAGGCGCTTTGCGTGCCCGCTTGAGTCCGGGCTTCTTTCTCTCTTTAACTCGTGGGTCCCGGGTGAGCAGCCCGTTCTGGCGCAGGACCGGCTTCAGGTTGTCATTGGCTCTTACCAGGGCCCGGGCAATACCGTGAGAGATGGCGCCGCTTTGCCCCGAAACTCCGCCCCCGTTTACCTTGATCACGGTATTATACTTGCCGAGGCACTCGCTCACCATCAGGGGCTGTAAGATTGTCCGCTGGTGCTCAAGGTCGGGGAACCGCTCCTCGTACGGTGTGCCGTTGACGATGACAGCACCGTTGCCCGGAAATAGCTTTACCTGCGCTACGGCGGTCTTTCGCCGGCCTGTCCCGTGAAAGTAAGTTTGTTTTTCCATGCCTGCTATCCTTTTTCCGTTTCTGCGGTCTTTATCTGGGCCAGGTGAGGATGGGTGTCACCGGTATAGACCCTGAGTCTTTTCTTCATACCGGCGCCCAGACGAGTGTGGGGCACCATGCCTTTAACCGCGTGCTCGACCGCCCCTGTCGGGTTGGTCTGCATCATTTTCTCCAGAGTGATGCTCTTAAGTCCGCCGGGATACCCGGAATGCCGGTAGTAGGTCTTCTGCCTGACCTTGTTGCCGGTAACGCGGATTTTATCGGCGTTGATAACGATGACAAAGTCCCCGGTATCCTGGTTGGGACTGAATATCGGCTTGTGTTTGCCCATCAGTAGACTGGCGGCCTGCGTGGCCAGCCTGCCCAGGATTTTGCCCTTGGCGTCGATAACGTGCCACTGCCGCTCAATATCGGCCGGTTTGGCGCTGTAGGTCTTTAGTTGCATATTTCCTCCCAGGAGTGTGGATAGTTTACCCGCATCAAACACAGGCCGTGGGCGGGAGCCGTGGGCCCGGCCCGGCCGGGTGTTCTCGCTTCTAATATACTACGAAACTCATCAATTGTCATCCGCCCCAGGCCCATCTTGATTAAGGCGCCGGCGGTATTGCGCACCTGGTGGGGCAGGAACGAGTTGGCCACGACGTTAAAGATAACCAGGTCACCATCCCTGTCTACTCTCGCCCGGTAAATGCGGCGCACCGTGCTCCTGGTTCGGCGCTCAACACAGGTGGCGAACGAAGCGAAATCATGCTCACCGATAAGGTGCTGACAGGCCTCGTTCATCGCCCCGATATCCAGGTGGCCGTTGACCAGGTAAGCGAAACCGCGCCGGACGGGGGAGCGGGTGGGGCCATTCAATATATAGTAGTTATATTCCCGGCTGACAGCGTGGCGCCGGACATTAAAAGCATCGTCGACGCGAAAAGCGGCTTTCACCGCGATATCCCCGGGCAAATAGTAGTTCAGTCCCTTGACAAATGTCGGTGGCGGCAAAGGTGATTTCGTCCGGAAGCTGGCCACCTGTTCCCGGGCATGTACGCCACTATCGGTCCGGCTGGCCATCATTACCCGACTCTTCTCCCCGGTGAGCTTCCCCAGCGCTTTCTCGGTCTCCTCCTGAATGGTAGGCAGGTTGGCCTGTAACTGGGAGCCATGATAGCGTGTGCCGTCATATTCCATAATCAAAATCGTCCTGGTGCCTGTTACCAAGCTGGTAACCTTCCTTAAATTTATGAGTGGCCGGTGGGTGGTCAACACTATTCCACCAGTGAGAGCTGGACCATAGGCGCGCTGTCACCCAGTCTGGGCCCCAGCTTGATGATGCGCGTATAGCCCCCGGGACGCTCGGCATACCGCGAGGCCAGCTCGGAAAACACTTTATCGGCTACCACTTTGTCCATAATAAACGCCAGTGCCTGGCGGAAGGCATGGAGACCGCCTTCTTTACCCAGGGTAATCATCTTCTCGGACAGGCCGCGCACTTCCTTGGCTTTAGCCTCGGTGGTGACAATTTTTTCATAGTTCAGCAGGTCAGTCACCAGATTGCGGTACAGCGCTCTGCGGTGACTCATGGACCGTCCCAACTTTCTACCGGCTACTTTGTGTCTCATGTTGCTGGCTCTTCCGACTGGTTCTCGTTTTCCTCCGGAGTTTCCGGTTCCGGACCAGTTTCGGCTTCTATTTCGGTTTCTGTTTCTTCTGCTTCAGTCTCGGCTTTCGGTTCGGGTTTTGTCTCGGTATCGGGAGCCAGAGATAGCCCTATTTCTTTCAGCTTCTCCTCTATTTCCCGGAAGGACTTCTGCCCGAAGTTACGCAGCTTGAGCAGGTCTTTTGATTTCTTGCTTATCAGTTCACCTACCGTATTGATGCTGCTGCGCCGCAGGCAGTTCATCGTCCGCACGGACAGGTCCAGTTGCTCCACCGGCAAATTGAATTTCTCATCGGGTATAGACAGGCGCAGAAGCTTTTCTTCCGCTTTCATCTGGGAAATCTTGACATACTCGACAAACGGGGAAAGTTGCTCCATCAGGATGCCGGCACTCTGGCTGATGGCGTCTATGGGTGATGTGGTGCCGTCCGTCCACACCTCAAGGACCAGCCGTTCCCGGCTGGTCTCCTGACCCACATGAATTGGTTCGATGGTAAAATTGACCTTGCGCATCGGGGTGAAGATGGCGTCCACCGGTATTGTGCCCACGGGCATATTATCCGGTGATTCGGCGGTGCGGTAACCCTCACCCAGTTCGACGTCGAACTCTATGTAGAGTTTTGCCTCCGGCGAGTCCAGGGTGATGAGACAAAGCTCCGGATTGGCGATTTCAAAGTCAGCCGATGGTTTAATGTCCGCGGCGCGGACCGGACCTTCTCCCTGTATGTCCAGTATTAGCTTGCCGGGTTGGTTGGAGAGCGACTTTAACCTCAGTGCTTTAACATTGAGCAGAAACTCGGTGACATCCTCCTTGGCGTGAGGGATGACGGTGAATTCGTGTCTGATGCCTTCAATTCTGACCTGGGTCACCGTGGCTCCGGGGAGGTAGCTGAGTAAAATCCGCCGCAAAGCGTTGCCCAGCGTAACGCCAAAGCCTTTCTCCAGTGGCTCGGCGGTAAAGCGCCCGAAGTTATCTTTAGTCTCGACACATTCAATTCTGGGGATTACCAGACGGGACAAAGGATTCTACCTCCTTATTCATTATCGCGAGTAGTACTCAACTATGGTCTTGCCGTCGAACGTAGCCTCGGTTTCCTCGGGTGTGGGCAAAGACAGAATTTGGCCGACCAGGTTTTTCTTGTCCAGACTCAGCCAGTTCAGGACGGTCTTGGCTTCAATGGTCTGGGCCAGCTGTTTGTAATATTCCGCTTTGGTGCTTTCCTTCCGCCAGTTGATGGTATCGCCTTCTTTCACCAGACAGGATGGTATATCGGTCTTATGCCCGTTGAGCATGATATGTCCGTGCCGGACCAGCTGGCGGGCCTGGGAGCGGGAATCGGCAAAACCCAGGCGATAGACGACATTGTCCAGCCGTCTCTCCAGCAGCACCAGCAGGTTCTCTCCGGTGATGCCGGCCTGTCTTCCCGCCTGCGCGAAGAGCTTGCGGAATTGCCTCTCCAGGATGCCGTAGCTGTGGCGGGCTTTTTGCTTTTCCCGGAGCTGCAGTCCGCGGTCAGAAATCTTCTGCCGTCTCCCCCTCGGCGGCTGTCCCGGGGGTTTCGCTCGCTTCTCCACGCTGCACTTGGGGGTAAAACACCGGCTACCCTTCAGAAAGAGTTTCTCGCCGCTGCGGCGGCATAACCGGCAAACTGCTCCCGTGTATCTGGCCATTTTTCCTCTCTTCTACACCCGTCTCTTTTTCGGCGGGCGACAACCGTTATGCGGGATAGGGGTCACGTCTTTGATGCTGGTGATATAAAGCCCCGAACTCTGGAGAGAGCGGATAGCCGCCTCACGCCCGCTGCCCGGCCCTTTGACGTAGACCTCTATCTGCCGCAGGCCGTGCGTCATGGCTTTCCGGGCGGTGTCACGGGCGGCCATCTGGGCGGCATAAGGGGTGCCTTTGCGCGAGCCTTTGAACCCGGCGGTCCCGGAGCTTCCCCAGGCAATGACGTTCCCTTGGGGGTCAGTCAGCGTTACGATAGTATTGTTAAAAGTGGACTGAATATAGGCTCTCCCCACGGGAATGGACTTGCGTTCCCGCCGTTTTGCCTTGGTCCGTTTCTTCTGTGCCATCCTGCACTCCTCTGATAATTATTTCTGATTATTTCTTGGTCATGCCGCGCCTCTGCCCTCGGCCGGCAACAGTCTTGCGGGAGCCGCGCTTGGTGCGAGCGTTGGTCCGCGTGCGCTGTCCCCTGGTGGGCAGGCTGTGGCGGTGCCGGAGACCCCGGTAGCTTCCGATTTCGGTGAGGCGCTTGATATTGAGATTATTCTCTCTTCTGAGCTCACCCTCAACCCGGTACTGCCGGTCAATGGTCTCCCGGAGGTGGTTGACCTCCTCCTCGGTAAGTTCGCTCACCTTGGTATCGGGACTGATTTCGGTCTGGGCCAGAATCTTCTGGCTTACGGCCGGGCCAATCCCGTAAATGTACTGCAATGAGACCCACACCTGCTTATTTCTGGGTATATCTACCCCGGCGATACGTGCCATCGGCTGCCTCCTTGCTTCACCATAAGTTATCCCTGTCTCTGCTTGTGCCTGACATTGGTACAAATAACCCGGATCACTCCTCGCCGTTTCACTATTTTACATTTATCGCATCTGACTTTTGCGGAAGCTCTAACTTTCATCGTAATAATTCCTTTATTATTTAACCCGTTATTTGAACCGGTAGGTAATCCGGCCCCGACTCAGGTCATAGGGGGAAAGCTCAATCAACACCTTGTCTCCGGGCAAAACTCTGATATAGTGCATCCTTATCTTGCCGGAAATATGGGCCAGTACCATATGCTTATTGGGTAATTCAACGCGAAACATAGCGTTGGGTAGAGCTTCCACTACTGTTCCCTCGACCTCAATAGTCTCTTTCTTAGGCATTGGTCCCTTTCGTCAGCACCTCCGGTTCTCCGTTAGTTATGGCAATGGTGTGTTCCGCGTGCGCCGAAAGACTGCCATCGGCGGTTAACACCGTCCAGTAGTCATCACCGAGCCGGGTGCGCCAGTCGCCGATATTGAGCATGGGTTCCAGGGCCAGGACCATGCCCTTTTTCAGCACCGGTCCCGCACCGGCTATGCCGAAGTTGGGTATTTGCGGTTCCTCGTGCATCTCTCGTCCAATGCCGTGCCCGGTGTATTCGCGCACTACCGAGTAGCCTCGGGACTCGGCATAGTTTTGAATGGCCGAGGAAACATCCCCCAGGTTCGCTCCCTCCCGGGCGGCGCCGATGCCCGCTTCCAGGGCATCCTCGGCGATCTCTATCAGTCGCTCGGCTTTTGCGTTTACCTTGCCGACGCCTACTGTCAGGGCGGCGTCACCCTGAAAGCCGTGATAGATAGCGCCGAAGTCCAGGGAGACGATATCACCCTCGCGCAGCACGCGCTTGCCCGGAATCCCGTGCACTATCTCGTCGTTTACCGACACGCAGAGATTGGCCGGGAATCCCCGGTACCCTTTGAAAGAGGCTCTGGCTCCCCGTTTTTTCAGTTCTCTCTCGGCGATAGTATCCAGCTCTCTGGTCTCCATTCCCGGTTTTATCTGCTCCCTTATTATTTCCAATATGTCGGCGACAATTCTGCCGGCCTGGCGCATGGCCGTAATCTCTGCCTCGGTTTTAATGATAATACTCATCTGGCGATTAACTCTCCCTCATTGAGGGCGGCCACCGTTCTCCGTGTCACTTCATCTATGGTTCCCTCTCCACCAACCTCGATTAACTTGCCCTTCTGCCGGTAGTAGTCAATCAGCGGTGCCGTCTGCTCGAAGTAGACTTCCAGCCTCTTTTTTACCGTTTCGGCAGTGTCATCAGGGCGCTGGTACAGTTCACCCCCGCACTTATCACACTTCCCCCCGACTTCGGGAGGAGATTCTACTATATTATAAACCGTCTGGCACTGGCGGCAAACCCGGCGTCCGCCGAGCCTTTTCCGAAGCTCTTCTTCGGAGACACTGATAGCTATAATCCTGTCTATGGCCCGGGACTGCCCGGCCAGGGCTTTATCCAGGGCTTTCGCCTGCTCCAGGTTGCGCGGAAAGCCGTCCAGGACAGCCCCTTTTTCACTGTCCGGGGCTGACATCCGTTCCAGTATCATTTGCGTGGTTACCTCGTCGGGGACCAGCTCTCCTTTCTCCATATAGACCCTGGCCTGCCGGCCTAACCCGGTGCCCTGCTCCAGCGCCTGCCGGAACAGGTCGCCGGAGGCAATATGCGCTAAATTCAGCTTCTGGGCGATAGCCGTGGCCTGTGTGCCTTTACCGGCCCCGGGGGCTCCCAGAAGAATAATATACAACTTTTACTCCTTTTTATAAAGACTTACGGTGCCGTATTGTCAGGGCACTTTAAGCCGGTCTACCGGAATAACTCCGATACATTTAATTATTTTATAAAACCTTCGTAGCGCCGCATGACCAGCTGCGCCTCAAGCTGCTTCATGGTATCCAGCACCACACCCACCATAATGAGCAGGCCCAGGCTGGAAAGCTGTATCACCTGGACACCGGTGATCTGCTTCGCCACGAAAGGCATCACGGCGATACCGGCCAGGAAAAGGGCGCCGCCCCAGGTGATACGGTTAATGACCCCATTGAGGTAGGTGGCGGTATTTTTGCCGGGCCGGATACCGGGGATAAACCCTCCCTGGCGCTGCAGGGTATTGGGCAGGTCCTGCTGCTGGAAGATTACCATGGTG
Source organism: Dehalococcoidales bacterium (assembly GCA_030639445.1). Taxonomy (GTDB): domain Bacteria; phylum Chloroflexota; class Dehalococcoidia; order Dehalococcoidales; family RBG-16-60-22. The sequence continues at coordinate 4,971 of DAOWCR010000013.1, read as the reverse complement.
TAAAAGAAGGCGAAAGCCACCGCCAGGACAAAGTAGAGGCCCCAGTAGAACAGGCCCAGGGGCAGGGGCGCGTTGGGGTTGAACAGCTGCATAATCGTATTAGCGAAGTTTGGCTCGGCGGGATTGGCAAAATAGCTGGCGACAATACCCGGGAAGAGCACCATTGACATGGCAAAGATAAGCGGTATCATCCCGGCGCTGTTGACCCGCAGTGGAATATGGGTTGACCCGGCTTGACGGTACATGCGGCCGCTGCGAAAGACGCTCTTGGCATATTGCACCGGAATGCGGCGGTGCGCCTCGGTGAAAATGACGATTATGGCGATGGTGAGCACCACCATGAGTATGTAAGCGGACAGGCCGGCAAAGTTTTCCTTGGCGAGAAAGCCCTGCCCAATCATTTCCGGCAGTTGCGCCACGATGCCGCCAAAGATGATTATGGATATGCCGTTGCCGATGCCGTATTCCGTGATAAGCTCACCCAGCCAGACCAGGAATATGGTGCCCGCCACCATTGACAGGACCATGGCGGCCATCGGCAGAACGGCGGTGCTGCCGATAACACCCTCGCGCTGGAGGTAGACTAACTGTCCGTAGCCCTGAATGCCGGCCAGGGGCACTACCAGCCAGTGGGTAATCAGGTTAATCCTGTTTCGGCCCGATTCCCCTTCCCGGGAAAGGGCCTGCAGGCGCGGGATGACCGGCACCAGCAGCATCATAATAATGGAAGACGTGATATAAGGATAGACCCCCATCGCCGCCACGCTGAATCGCCTCATGGCACCGCCGCTGAACATGTCCAGCATGCCCAGCAGGGCGTTGCGCTCGAACAGCGCCTCCAGGGCAGTCAGGTCCACTCCGGGGAGGGGCACGTGGGCCACGAAGCGAAAGATGACCAGAATGCCCACGGTGATGAGAATCCGGCGTCTTAAGTCAGGCAGACTGAAGGCATCAATCATTGCCTGGAGCAATCGCGGTCTACTCTGCCTTGGCCGCATACGCCACCTCCTCGGCTTTGCCTCCGGCGGCTTCTATCTTGGCCCTGGCGGCCGCGGAAAACTTGTTTGCCCTGACCACGAAGGGATGACTTACCTCGCCACCGGCCAGAATCTTAATTGGCTGGCGCAGTGATTTTACCAGTCCGGCGGCGACCAGTTTTTCCGGGGTTACCTCACTTCCGGATTCAAAAGTGTTGAGCTTGTCTAAATTGACGACGCTGTACTCTGTCCGGAAAATATTGACAAAGCCGCGCTTTCGCGGCAGGCGCTTGATTAAAGGCAGCTGCCCGCCTTCAAAGCCGGGGCGCATCCGGTAACCGGCCCGGGACTTCTGCCCTTTCAGGCCCCGCCCGGAATAGGTGCCGTGGCCGCTGCTGTTACCCCGCCCCACTCTTTTCCGGGCTCGTTTCGAACCCGGGGTCGGGGAAAGATTATTCTGCCTCACGAGCTTGCTTCCTCCACCTTGACGAGATGCCTCACTTTATTAATCATGCCCCGAATCGCCAGCGAGTCATCCTGGATGACGCTCTGGTGCAGCCGGTGAAAACCAAGGGAGGCTAAGGTCCTCTTCTGGTTTTCCTTATAGCCGATACCGCTTTTGACCCAGGTGATGCGCAGTTTAGCCACTGGTTGCCTTCTCCTCCGTCTGGCTGGTTTCTTTCTTTTCTGCCTTGACGCTTGCCCTGCGTTTGGCTACCTCTTCTTTCGGCTCTCTCATCTGACTGAGGGCCAGCATCGTTGCCTTGGCGACATTGATGTGATTGGCGCTGCCCAGTGACTTGGTCAGGATGTCCCTGACGCCGCACGCCTCGAGCACCGCCCGGACGCTGCCGCCGGCAATGACGCCGGTGCCCGGTGCGGCTGGCTTTAATAAGACCTTGGCCGCGCCGAAGGTAACGGTTATTTCATGGGGAATGGTGGTCCCGACGAGTGGCACTTTAATTAAGTTCTTTCTGGCGACGGCGCCGCCTTTGTTGATGGCTGACGGCACCTCGTTGGCCTTGCCAATGCCCAGGCCCACGTGGCCGCTGCCATCCCCGGTGACCACCAGGGCACTGAATCTGAGGCGCTTGCCCCCTTTCATTACCTTGGCCACGCGGTTGATGTACATCAGCTTATCGTTCAGGACCAGTTCGGTGGCGTCTATTTTACTGATTAAATTCTCCATAAGATTTCCAGCCGTCTCTTTCAGAATTTTAATCCGCCCTGTCGGGCGGCCTCGGCCAGGGCTTTAATCCGGCCGTGATATTTGTAGCCGCCGCGGTCAAAGGCGACCTGTTTTATCCTTTTACTCAGGGCACGTTTGGCAATCATGGCACCGACCAGCTCGGCCTTACCTGACTTTCCCTTGCCGTCGGTCTCGCTTCTGGTTTCCGGGTCAAGGGTCGAGGCGGCGACCAGGGTGTTTCCCTGTAAGTCATCGATGACCTGGGCGTAGATGTGGTTCAGGCTGCGGAAAACGCACAGGCGGGGCCTGGAGGCAGTGCCCTTCACTTTAGACCGGACCCGGGCATGCCGGCGATAGCGTGCTAATCTTGACCTGGTACTGGTATTTCCCATAGTTACTTCTTCCCGATGACTTTACCGGCTTTACCTGGTTTGAGGCGGACTTTCTCGCCGGCGTATCTTATCCCCTTGCCTTTATAGGCGTCCGGGGGGCGAATTCTCCGAATTCTGGCAGCCATCTCGCCGACCACTTCTTTGTCAATTCCGGACACCTTAACCCGGCTTCCCTCGACCGCGAAGGAGATACCTGGTAACGGAGTTACCGCTACCGGGTGCGAGTGTCCCACGCGGAGTGCCAGCTTATCCTCGGTTTTTTCCGCCCGGTAACCCACCCCGACTATTTCCAGGTATTTGTCAAAGCCATTGCTTACCCCGGTTATCATGTTAGCCACCAGACTCCGGGTCAGTCCGTGCAGGGAGCGGTGCTCTTTACTGTCACTGGGCCGGGACACGGTTATGGTATCACCCTGCTGGGTAATGCGTATCTCCGGGCTGACCGAGCGGCTGAGCTCTCCCTTGGGCCCGGTTACCGTAACCCGGTTCTTTTTAATATTTACCGTCACCCCTGAAGGCACGGCTATGGGCATCCGTCCTATTCTGGACATAACAGGTCACTCCAGACTTGGTTTACCATACATTGCATAAAAGCTCCCCGCCGACTCCCAGGCGCCAGGCCTGCTGCCCCGTTTTTACCCCCCTGGAGGTGGAAACGATGGCGATACCCAGGCCGCCGTAAACGCGCGGGATTTCGTTCTGCTGTACATATACTCTTAATCCGGGCTTGCTTACCCGCTCCAGTCCGGAGATGACCGGCCGGGTGTTGTCGTTATATTTAAGGTGAATCTTGATTACCCGGTGCGGCTTGCCCCGGAGCACCTCATAGTCGCTGATAAAGCCCTCTTCCTTGAGGATTCGGGCAATGGAAAGTTTCATCCTTGATGACGGCACCAGTACCTGGTCATGCCGGGCCATCAGGGCGTTCCGTATTCTGGTTAACATATCGGCAATTGGGTCAGTAACGGTCATAGCGGTTCCTTGCTTTTAATTTTTTACCAGTTTTTCACCAGCTTGATTTTCTCCCCCCCGGCAGCTGGCCGATAAGGGCCAGCCGGCGAAAACAAATGCGGCACAGGCCGAATTTACGGATATAGGCGCGGGGCCGTCCGCACAGGTAACAGCGGTTGCGCCGCTGTACCCGGTATTTCGGTTCACGCTGGGCCTTGATAATCTTTGACTTCTTGGCCATTATTGCTCCATTTCATCCTTGGCGAAAGGCATGCCCAGTAGTTCCAGCAGGTGCCTGCCTTCCTCGTCGGTCTTAGCCGTCGTGACGATTATTATCTCCAGTCCCCGTACTTTGTCTATCCTGTCATAGTCTATTTCCGGGAAGAAGATTTGCTCTTTAAATCCCAGGGCATAGTTGCCCCGGCCATCGAAGGCGTTCGGGGAAACCCCCTGAAATTCACGCACCCGGGGCAGGACGGCGCTTACCAGCTTGTCCAGGAACTGGTACATGCGCGCTCCCCGCAGGGTTACCTTTAACCCGATGGGCATCCCTTCCCTTAGCCGGAAAGCGGAGATAGATTTCCGGGCGCGGGTGATTACCGGGTGCTGACCGGAAATGGCGGCCAGGTCGCCTTCGGCGGCTTCCAGAGCTTTGTCGTTCTGAATCGCCTCACCCAGGCCAATATTAAGCACCACCTTTTCCAGGCGCGGCACCTGCATTATGTTTTTATAGCCATGACGCTCCATCATGGTGGTGAGGACTTCTCTCTGGTGCTTTTCTTTTAATCGTGGCATCTAGTCAATTACCTCTTGGCAGGAACGGCAGGTTCTGACCTTTTTACCGTCCTCTAACGACGTAAAACCAACGCGGGTGGGCTGGTTACACTTGGCGCAGAGTAACATAACGTTGGAGACACGGACCGGCGCTTCCAGGTCTATGATACCGGCCTGCCGGGCCTGTTTCTTGGCCCGGGAGTGTTTTTTGATAAAGTTAACCCCTTCCACCAGTATTGTTCTATCCTTCGGGTGGGCGAAGCGCACTTTACCTTTTTTGCCTTTATCTTTGCCGGCGATGACCAGTACCATATCGTCTTTTCTAATCTTCATTATCGGCTAACCTCACAGGACCTCGGGCGCCAGCGAAATAATCTTGGTAAAATCCTTGTCTCTCAGCTCTCTGGCTACCGGTCCGAATATCCGGGTTCCCTTGGGGTTATTTTTATCGGTGAGAATCACGGCGGCATTCTCATCAAACCTGATGTAAGAGCCGTCCGGCCGCCGATACGGTTGGGCGGTGCGGACGATAACTGCCCGGCCCACGTCTCCTTTTTTGGTGGTGGACCCGGGGATGGCTTTCTTGACCGAAGCCACAATGATATCACCGACGCGTGCATATCTTCGCCTCGTGCCACCGAGCACGTTGATACACATGATTTCCCGGGCCCCGGTATTATCGGCCGCT